>JBKCXA010000556.1:0-13573 GCA_046316935.1 Prosthecobacter sp. | reverse complement strand
CCAATGATGTGCTGAACTCGCTCGAAGGCACACCGCAGGACCTGTGCATCAGCCGTCCCATCGAGCGACTGAGCTGGGGCATTCCCCTTCCCTTTGACGAGCGTTTTGTGAACTACGTGTGGTTCGATGCGCTCTCGAACTACATCACCTTCGCCGGTTACATGGCCGAGGAATGCGGCAACGAAGGCCTGCCGAAGTTTGACGCCATCTGGCCTGCCGATGCGGAGATCATCGGCAAGGACATCCTCGTCCCCGCGCATGCCGTTTACTGGCCGATCATGCTTCACGCCCTCGGTTTCCCCGATGATCAGATCCCCAAGCTCGTGGTCCACGGCTGGTGGAATGTGAAAGGCGCAAAAATGAGCAAGAGCCTCGGCAATGTGATCGATCCGAACGTGCTCTCGGACACCTTCACGCCTGATGGCCTGCGCTATTACCTCATGCGCGACATCGCCACCGGCTACGACGCCGACTTCAGCGACGAGCGCATCATCATGAGCTACAACAAGGAGCTCGCGGGTGGTCTCGGCAATCTGCTCAACCGCAGCATCAACATGGCGCAGAAGTATCGCAGCGGCGTCCTCACGCCCGGCGATTACGATGACGATGAAAACAAGGCCCTGCGCCAGACCGTGGCTGAAGCCGTGCCTGCCTACATCGAGAAGATGAGCGGCTGGGACATCCACGAAGGCATCGCCGCCGCGTGGAAGATCGTCACGCACGCAAATGCCTTCGTCGATAGCACGAAGCCCTTCTCTCTCGCCAAAGATCCCGCTCAGGCTGCCCGTCTCGACAGCGTCCTCTACCACCTTGCCGAGGCTTTGACACATGTGAGCGTGCTTTTGAATCCCATCATGCCCACCGCCATGGCCGCCGCCCGTGCCCAGATCGGCTGGACGATGCCGGAAGGCTTCCTCGTCAGCGATTTGAAGTGGGGCCTGCTTGCCAGCGGACATCAACTCGGCACGCCGACGCCGCTTTTCCCACGTCTGGAGATCGCCGAGGAGAAGTGAGACATGCTTTCACGCCACTTTGCATCTTGAAGGACGAAGGGGCTGCTCCACTTTGGAAGCCCCCTCATGTTTAAAAAACGCCGCTGGCTCAAGATTATGCTGCTCATCGCCCTCGCGGGTGTGTTGGGCGTGTACATGGCTGGCGAGGTGTTTTACAACCTGAACAGCAACCTCGTCTTCCTCGCCGTGCGGGAGGCGGAGAGCAAGCCCCTCAAGATTCGTCTCAAACGCGGTGCCTGGAAATCCCCCACCGACCTCACGCCCGCGGATCTCGCAGCCGCCTTGATCGAACGGCATGCGGAGCCCGGCCTGCGCTGGGCCTCGCTGCATGTGCAGCGTGACGCGGGCCTGCGGGCAGGCATGGTGCAGAAGCTTTTCGGGGCCCAGGTGCATGTGGTCACGATCTCGCCGGATCGGTTCGACTTCATGACGACGTTCCAGCCGCGTTTCGCCGTCACCACGGCACGCGAGCGCATGGACTCGGAGAATCTGTGGTTTTCCATCACCTCGAATTTCCGTGACCCGAAGGGCCGGCCGATGGGCTGGGTCTATCACGATGGCATCCGTCAGAACAATCCCTTCGGCGACTGGAGCGGCTGCTTCTTTGTGAAGAACGGCAAGCCCTACTTCGGCCCGAAATCGCTTGAGGTGGAGGTACCCGGCCCGATCCAAGAAGGCTCGCAGGTGTATCCGGCGGTGATGAAAAACCACACCATCTTCTCCTACGTCGAGATGAAACCGGACGAGTTCTTCGACGGCTCAAAGATCACCTACCGCGCCCTCGGCGGGATGAGAAAAGACGGCACCGTGGTCTTCGTGCTCAGCGGCGATGGCGGCGTGATGAACGTGGCCGAGGTATCGGAGATCGCCCGCAAGCTGGACGTGCAGCACGCCACGCTGCTCGATGGCGGGCGAGCCTTGCAGTATTCCATCCGCACCGCGGACGGTCCGTGGCATTTCTCGGCCTTCAACACGTTGCTGCCGGTGGAGCGGAAGCCGCTCGAGAGGCAGCTCTCGCCCGTGTACATCGGCGTGCGCCGCAAGCCACCGCCCGTGGTGGGCCTCACGACGCCGTGAACGGCACCTCGAAATACTCCAGCGCCCACTCCCGCATGTAGCGCACGCGGTTGGGCGTGAAACAGTAGATGATCAGCTCGGGATTGTCGAGACTGCCCAGGTAGGCGCGAAGCAGCGGGCTGGCATTCCAAATCTCTTCGAGCAGCGTGCGATCCGTTACGATTTCGGCGTTGGCCGTGATGCGCACCTGGTTGTGCTCATCATCGGTGTAGCAAAGCTCGGCTTTTGGATTGGCCTCAATCTCTCGCGTCTTGCCGTAGCGCCGCAGATTGGCCACATAGACGACAAAGCCATCCGTGCGCACCGGCGAGACCGGCCTGGCCCTGGCTTGATCTCCATCGCAAGTGGCGAGCACGGGAAACTTCGCCCGCTTCATCGTTTCAAGAGCGAGAGCGGGCACTTCGGCGGGATCAATCGGCTTCGGTTTGGGCTGGGACATGCGTGCGGAGAAAAACGCACCTTCTTAGCGGTGTCATCCCTCTTTTGCTCAGTAATCAATGATGCCGCTGTCGCGGGCGAAGGTGATGGGGCCGCCGCGGAAGGGCGGGTAGCCGGTGCCGAGGACCATGGCGAGGTCGATGTCATCGGCGCTGCGGGCGATGCCTTCTTTGAGGCACTTCATGGCTTCCTGGCTGAGCAGGAGGGCCAGCTTCGATTGGATGCACTCGTGGCTGGGCAGGCGGTGGTGGATGGGCGGCGGGATCTCGCGGCCGTTTTCGTAGCGGTAGAAGCCCTGGCCGCTCTTTTTGCCGAGGTGACCGGCGGCGATCATCTTTTCAAAGGCATCCGTTTGGGCGACATGCGTAGCCACATCGAGGCCGATCTCATCGAGCAGGCGCATCGGCCCCATCGGCATGCCGAATTCGAGCATCGCTTCGTCGATGTCCCGCACGGCGATGCCACTTTGATGAAGGCGCACGGCTTCCATCAGATAAGGCACCAAAATGCGGTTCACGAGGAAGCCGGGGCTGTCTTTGACGACGATGGGCACCTTGCCGATCTTTTGCACAAAGCTCACCGCCGTGGCGAGCACCTCGGGCGAGGTCTCCGGCAGGGTGATGATCTCGACAAGCGGCATGCGATGCACGGGATTGAAGAAGTGCAGGCCGATGACGCGCTCGGGATGCGGCACGGTTTTGGCCAGCTCGGCCACGGAAAGGGCGCTGGTATTGGTGGCGAGGATGGTGTCGGCAGAGACGCGGGAGGCGAGATCGGCGAAGATCTTCTTTTTGAGGTCCATGCTCTCCGTGGCGGCCTCGATGAGGAGGTGGTAACGCGTGAGCGGGACCTTGTCGGTGGTCGTCGCAATGCGGTCGAGGGTGTCGCGGGCCTGCACCTGAGTGACGAGCCTGCGGCGGGAGGCCTCGGAAATCACCCCGCGAATGCGTTCCAGGCCGCGAGCTAGGCTGTCTGAGGCGACATCGGTCATCAACACGCGAACACCCCGCGAAGCGAGGGCGTGGGCGATGCCGCTGCCCATCACACCGGCACCGATCACGACGGCGTCGTGGATGGGAATTGGCGTGCCAGCGGCGGGTGGGCGCTTGCTGGCGTCTTCGCGCTTGAAGAAGAGGTCGATGAGCCGGGCGGTGTCGCGGCTTTGGATGAGCTCGGCCACGGCATCACGTTCAAGTTTGAGGCCGTCATCGATGTCGCCATTCACCGCGTGCGTGACGACGTCGATGGCTTTGGGGATGGCGGGATACAGGCCGCGTGTTTTGGCCATCGCCTTCTTTTTGGCAAAATGGCCGATCAGACGTGAAAAGAGGTTCTCGACGTGAAAACACGGCGCGGGCCGTTTTTCGCGAACTAGCCTGCGGGCGAGCTTTTCGAGGTTTTCCGGTGCCACGACATGGCTGACGAGGCCGGCGTGCTTGGCGGCGTGGGCACTGAGGAGTTTGCCGCTGGTGATGAGATCGAGCGCTTTTCGCACGCCGATGAGCCTCGGTAGCCGGGTGGAGCCGCCCCAGGCCGGGAGAATGCCGAGCTGGGTCTCTGGCAGGCCGATTTTCGTCGATTCATGATCGCTGGCGATGCGCCAATCGCAGGCGAGGGCCACCTCGAAGCCGCCACCCATCGCCGCCCCATGGATGGCGGCGACTTTGGGGATTTTGAGCCTCGCCAGCCGGTCGAAAACGGCTTGCCCAAGCCAGATACGATCGTTCACGCGGGAGGGCGGCATGCGGCGGATGGCTTTCAAATCGGCCCCGGCCACGAAGATGCGGTCTTTGCCACTGCGCAGGACGAGAGCCCGCACGCGGGTGTCGTGTTCGAGGGTTTCGAGGTGGTGGTTGAACTCGCGGAGGGTTTCCTCGTTCCAGACGTTGGCGGGTTTGCCGGGGGAATCGAAGACCAGCCAGGCGATGCCGTCGTGATCGACATCGACCCGGAAATGATGCGCCGGAGCGGAATGACCGTGGATGATTTCCCAAAGGGCGTGCGGCGCATCGTGGAGCACGTCAGGACGGTCGGAGAGACTCGTTTTCATAGCCTGCGGTGGTTGTTGCAGGCTCTGACGGCGCGGCCAGAGGAAGGTTCAAAGAGTCCTGAGGTCGTTCCGATCCCAAGGTGATCGGGTGGCAGCCTTGGGTCAGGGCAGCGGAGTCGAAGCCCATCGGAGACCCGGTTGGGAAAGAAACCGGGCAGCGAGTCATTACTTTTGCATGGTAATTATGAATTATACATTGAAGTTAAGAAGCCAACGGTTATTTTGATAAATTCGTATGCACTAGAATTTCCAGACATTGAGCGCTCCACCTGGTTCGCTCCGCTCCCACCACGCCATGAAACTGCTCTTCAAAGCTCGCTCCAGCCAGAAACTGAAGTCCGCCGCCCTTGTCGGGTCCGGGGTGGCCAGTGTGGCACGGCTGCGGGAGGTGCATGAGTCCACCGTCCTGGCCTTTCATGGCATTTGCGAAGGCATGGGCAATGAGCACGTCCTCGACTGGTCACTGCATCTGCCGCAGGACATCTTCCGGCGTGTCTGCGCTTTCCTCGCCTCCAACTATCAAGTCGTCCGGCTTCAGGACTTGGTGGACCGGCTCGCGGCGGGCGAGAAGCCGGAGCCGAACTCCGTCGTGCTCACTTTTGACGATGGTTACGCATCGAATTACCACCTCGCCTGGCCGGTCCTGCGGGAGTTCCATCTTCCCGCCACCATCTTCCTCGCGACCGGCTTTGTGGATGGCACGGAAAGGCTGTGGTTTCAGCGGCTCGATCAGGCGCTGAACCATTCCAAGTGTCCGTTCGTGGAATGGAAATTCTCCCACGGCAAGGAACGCCTGAAGCTGTCGAATCGTGAAGACCGCCATAAGGCCCTGGACCGCCTCCTTCCCGAACTCAAGCGCATGCCTGACGAGGATCTCCTGGGCGAGATCGACCGCATCGAGCAGGCCCTCGAGGTTTCACCTCTTCCCGCCGATGAACTGCCCGAGCCGCTGCGTCCGATGACCTGGGATCAAGTGCGCGAAATGGCCGCGAAGGGACTCGTGGACTTCGGCGGGCACACCCACACACACCCCATCCTCAGCCGCTGCAGCCCGGAGGCGATGCGCGGGGAGATTTTCACCTGCCGCGATCGGATGCAGGCCGAGCTGGGGCACGCGCCAAAGCTGTTCGCCTATCCCAATGGCGGAGCCGCGGACTACAAAGCGCAGACGATGGATTTGCTGCGCGAGGCGGGCTTTCAAGCCGCCTGCTGCACCCGCTTCGGCCGAGTCGAAAAGGACGCCCCGTTGATGGAGCTGCCGCGTTACGGCTCGCCGGAATCCGTCTGGGAGGCGGAGGCCACCGTTTCGGGGGCTTTTGAGGCGGTCAAAGCGTGGCGTGAGACCGCCAGGAACACCCTGTGGAGCTTGCTGCCATGAAGTCGATCGTCATCCATACTTCCAAGGAGGCCGCGTTGCCGCTCCCGTTCATGCCGCACCGGGCTTTGCAGCCTGCCGCTCCGGCACAGCTCCCTGCCATGGCCAAGGACAAGCGCCCCACGATCCTGCACTTCACCTACAGCATCGGCGGTGGTGGTGCGGAGGCGATGCTGGTGAACCTCGTCGAGTCGCTCGATCCCAGCCAATTTCGCACGGTCGTCGTGGCCGTGAATGCCAGCCCGTGGCCGCATGCCGCGAAGCGTCTCCGCGATGCGGGAGCTGCGCTGCACGACCTCGAAGGCGAGGCCTATCTGAGCCGCAGCACGCTCGCCCGCCTGCGCATGGTGCTGCATGCCGAGCGGCCGGATGTCATGCAAACGTGGATGCATCATGCCGATCTCGTCGGCGGCTGGATGGCCCGCATCGCCGGCGTGAAAAAGGTGCTGTGGAGCATTCACTGCCGCGAGATCCATCGGAATCCAGGCGAGAGCGACGCGAAGAGCGCCTTCTTCCGCCGCGCCCTCGGCCTCAGCTCGAAATTCATTCCCTCGCGCATCCTTTCCTGCTCCGCCGCCGCCATCGAAGACCATGTGAAGATGGGCTACCCACGCAAAAAGATGCTGTGGATCCCCAATGGCATCGACGCCAGCCGCTTCCGCCCTTCCGAACAAGCCCGCTCCGCCACGCGGGCCGAACTGCGCATTCCCGAAGGCGCACCGCTCATTGGCTATGTGGGCCGCTTTCATGAGATGAAGGACCTGCCGACCTTTTTCCGTGCGGCGGCCTTGTTGCAGCAAAAGATGCCGGCGGCGCATTTCGTGCTCTGCGGCGGTCTCGAGGTCGAATTGAGCGAAAGCGAGCGCGAGGCCTTCTCCACCATCCCGAATCGCTCCCAAGTGCGCTTCGTGCCCTTCCGTGCCGATCCTTGGAACCTGTATCCTGCCTTCGACATCTTCTCGCTCTCCTCACGCACCGAGGCCTGCCCGATGACCATCATGGAGGCCATGGCCTGCGGCGTGCCCTGCATCACCACCGAGGCTGGCGACTGCGGCCGCCTGCTCGATGGCGTGGGCCACACCGTGCCGCTGCATGATGCGCCCGCGCTTGCCGAGGCCTGGAAAGTCACCGCCTCGCTCGATGCGACCACGCTGCACCAGATCGGCGAGCTCTCACGCCAACGTGTGATCGAGCGGTTCACCATCGCCGGGGCCACCGAACGCTACGCCGAGACCTACGCCCGCCTTTTGAAGATTCCTCAATGACCCGCCCGCCCCTGATCATCCTCATTCTGATGCTCTGCACCTCCGCACACGCGGCGGTGAAGCCCGTCATCTGGCTGGCGGATGGCATGACGCGAGTCTCACGCGAGGAAAAGCCGCGCCCGGCGAAAAATCTCGTGCTCCATGCCGCCCGTGGCGAGTGGGAGCCGCTTCAGGCCGTGATCCATGCCTCGCCTGAGCAGCTCAAGCAGGTCGATGTGGATGCCGCCACCATCCTGCATGACTCCGGCACCTCGCTGCCCGCACCGGAGATCTTCCACGAGCATTACGTCCGCGTGAGCAAAAGCACGATCAATGCTCCGCTGCCTCCGGGTGAGTATCCCGATGCGCTGCTGCCGCTCGACATGCCGGCCGAGCAGCATCCCGAGGTGGAGGCGACGAACCAGCCCTTCTGGATCGATGTCTTCGTGCCCTACGCCGCCACGGCGGGCGATTACAAAGGCACGCTGCGTTTCCGTCTCGCTGATGGCACCAGCCTCACCGCCAGCTTCACGCTGCATGTGTGGAATTTCGACCTGCCCGTCGTGCCTCGACTGCGCACCTCCATCATGACCACGCCGCGCCGTGTTTCGCAGGTCCATGGCCTTGAGTATGACGGCTCCCGCTACTCGCTCGAGCACGCCCAGCTCCTCAATCAATACTACGATGTGCTCGCCCGGCATCGCCTGGCCATTGATCAGATCCACGGCGCACTCCCCGAGCCTGATGGCAGCCTCAACGAGGAAAAAATCGAGCGTTCGCTGCGCAAGCAACTGCTGCATCGCCACGCCAGCACCATCAGCATTCCCATCTGGCCGGACTGGCCATTCAAAGACCCGCTCGGCAAAGATCGCGAAGCCGCGATGAACTACATCGCATCCTATGCCCGCATCTTGGAGAAGATCCGCTGCGCCAGCCGTGGCTACGTTATCATGGGTGATCTCGACGAGCCGAACGATGCCGATGCCTACGCCACCGTGCGTCGCTGGGGTGAGTTCTTCAACGAGGTCGAAAAGAAGCACGGGGTGAAGGTGCCATTGCTCGTCACCGAACAGCCCGCGCCGGAAAAAGCCTCGTGGGGCAGCCTGAATGGCAGCGTGGACATCTGGTCCGCCCACTTCAGCAGCATCTGGGATGACATGGAATGGGCCGGCGGCTCCCACGAGATCTTCGCACGCCGAAAAGCGGGCGAGGAGGTGTGGGGCTATGCCGCGCTCGTGCAGAACTCCGAAGGCTGGGACAAGGCGCACGGCCATCCCAAGGTCTTCAAGCACAGCCACTCGCCCGTCTGGTGCACCGACTACCCGGCCATCAATCACCGCCTCGCGCCGTGGTTGTTCCCGAAGCATGGCATCACCGGCTTCACCTACTGGGACACGCTCTACATCGCCGATGGCGTCGATCCTTGGAAAGATGCCGGAACCTTCCGCAACGATGCTGCCGAGCTTACATACAATGGCGATGGCTTCTTCATCTATCCCGCCACGAAGGAGCGGCATGGTCGCGATGCTCCGGTGGCCTCGATCCGCCTGAAATGGCTTCGTGAGTCCGTCGAGGACTACGATTACCTCATGCTCGCCCGCGAGCTTGGGTTGGAAGAAAAGGCCCGCCAGCTCACCGAGACCTTTGCGCGAGGTTTTGGCGATTGGGATGACAACCTTCCTGCCATGCTCGAAGCCCGCACCACGCTCGCCGGCCTCATCGAAAAGGCCTCCGAGCGCCGTCACACTGCCGATGCGAAAGGAGTGAAGCCATGAAAAAGATCGTCGTCCTCACCGCCGATGCGAACACGCTCATCTACCATCGTGGCGATCTGATCCGCGATTTCGCCGCGCATGGCTGCGAGGTCACCACCAGCGCCGCGGAGGACTATCCGCATGTGCGTGACTTTATGAAGAGCCTCGGCGGCAAGCACCGCGCCATTCGCATGGTGCGCTCGCAGATCAATCCCCGCCGTGATCTCGATACCTGGCTCGACATGTGGCGACTCTTCCGCTCCGAAAAGCCGGAGGCGCTGTTTGCTTACACCATCAAGAGCGTGCTCTACGGCTGCCCCATCGCCCGCCTCGCTGGAGTGCCGAAGATCTACGCCCTGCTCCCCGGCCTCGGCTTCACCTTCGTGCCACCGGTCACGTGGAAGCAAAAAATCCTCTCCGCCATTTCCAAGGCCCTGCACCGGTTCGCGCTGCGCCGTGCCGATGTCATCTTCATGCAAAACGAAGATGACCGCCAGCTCTTCACCGAGCTGAATCTCCTGCCGAAAGGCGTGCCCGTGCATGTCACCGCTGGCAGCGGCGTGAATCTCGACGAGTTCCCGCATGCGCCGATCACCGAAACGCCGAAAACCGTGCGCTTCTGCTTGGTGAGCCGTTTGCTCATCAGCAAAGGCGTTCGCGTCTTCGCTGAAGCCGCACGCAAAATCCGCCAACGCTTCCCGAATGCCGAATTCCATCTCATCGGCCCCTTCGATCCGAATCCCAACCGCGTCGAAGAAAGCGAAGTCACCCAATGGGTGGCCGAAGGCACGCTCACGCATCATGGCATGGTGAAGGATGTCGCCAGCCTCATCCAGACGATGCACATCTTTTGCCTGCCGACGTGGTATCGCGAAGGCGTGCCGCATGCCACGCTGGAAGCTCTCGCCACTGGAAGAGCCGTCATCACGACGAATTCCGTCGGAGCCAAGGAATGCGTCAAACTCACCGCAAAGGGTGAACAACAACGCGAAGCCTCCGAAAGCCTCATGGAAGGCGAAAACGGCTTTCTCTGTGCTCCACAAAGCATCGACGCCGTCGAAGCCGCGATGGCTTTTTACCTCGAAAACCCAACGCAAATCGCCCTCCACGGTCAAAGCAGCCGCCAGCTCGCCGCCGATGTCTTCGATGTCCGCCTTGTGAACGACATCATCCTCCGCGCCATGCAGCTCAAAGGTTCGGTAGCCAGTGAGCCGTGGGCAGTTGGCAGTAAACAGTGGGCAGTAGCCAGTGAACCGTCCACCGCCTTACCGTCCACCGCCCACTGAACACCGCCCACCACTCCACTTCTTCAAATGGCCATCCCCTACAGCGTCCCAGGATACCCGCCCCAAGCCGGCTTTGGAGCCGCGCTGGCGCTCGTCCCGACGCGTCCGCTCGTGCCGATGGCGCCCAACGCAGGCATGCAGGCACCGGCCGTCTATCATCCTGGCATCTCGCCCGTTTTTGATCCGCACGCCTTTCTGCCGCCGGTGAAGCCCGGCGAGTTCGATGTGCAGTCTCTCATCAGCATCCCTGATCTCATCCGCTACATCCGGAAACGCTGGTTCATCGGATCGCTCGTCGGGCTGCTGCTCGGCATCGGGGTGTTTTATTACCTCGGCATGGGCATGAAGATTTATCAGGCCGAGTCACAGATCCTGCTCAGCCTCAAGACGGACAATCCTTTTGGCCTCGACGGCGTCTCGAACAGCATCGTGTCCGATTTGAGCGCCCCGATGCTCGTGAACAACCATCGCACGGAAATGACCTCCCGGCGTTTCATGGAATACTTCGCCGATCACTACCCGCAGACCACCGTCGAGGTCGTGGCAAAGCGAGAGTCCGAGACGCTCGGACGCAAGGACCAGCTCTTGAAGATGATCGGCCTCTACAAGCCCGGCACACCCGCCCCCGCCCGCGAGACCTTCATCGAGATGCTTTCCAGCAACGTGGCCGTCGAGCCGCTGAAGGAATCCCACGTCCTCCGCGTGCAGGTGCGGGATCGCGATGCCGAGCTCGCCGCCTCCATCGCGAACCGCTACGTCGAGTTTTACATCGAATACGTCGGCGATAACGAGGCGCAGCTCAGCGAGGACGCCTCCGATTACCTCCGCACGCAGTCCGTCGAGCTTTTGAAGCGTTTGCAAGAGTCCGAGCAGAAGCTCGCCGAGTATCGCCGTGCCAATGGCATCATCGAGGACGTCGAAAGCAAGGACGTCTCCGGCGAACGGGTGCGCCAGCTCAATGCCGCCCTCACGGAAGCCCGCGTGAAACTGACCCGCGCCGAGAATGATTCCCAAAGCCTCAACGCGGCCCTCTCCGCGGGACGCAGCATGCTCGACGTGCGCCTCATCGCCGAAAACGCCACCGTCGCCGAGACGCGGCGGAATCTCGATGCCAAGCAGGCCGCCCGCTCAGCGCTCACGCAGCTCGGACGTCGTCATCCCACCATTCAAGCACTCGACAGCGAGATCGAGAACCTCCAGGCCGCGCTCGACAAGGCGGTGAAATCCGTCGTTTACATGATCCAGGAGGAGGTGAAAACGCAGCAGCGCCAGGTGGCGGATCTGCAAAACCAGCTCGGCTCCGCCCAGGGCGTGGCTGTCGATGCCGGTGGCAAAAATGTGCAGCTCAAAATGCTCAACGACGAGGTGCGCCTGAACCGCGAGATGTATGAAAAGGTCGAGCAGCGCCGCAGCGCGGCCTCCCTCACCGGCAAATTCCGAGGCAGCGGCCTGCTGCGCATCGCCGACCGTGCCGTGGCACCGGAAAAGCCCGTGAAGCCCAGCAAGCCTCTCGCGGCTGTCGCTGCCGCGATGCTCTTCGGACTCAGCTTGATCGGTCTGCCTATCGGCTGGGGGCTCGCCGAGGATCATCTGCCGAAGATCCTGAAGCCCAAATCCGGCCCACAGCCTGATTTTGAGCAGGAGATGGCCGCTCGTGCCTCTGCGATGAGCTACGCCACCCAGCCTCTCACACGTCCGCTGTATGCGCCGCAGCCTCAGGCACCGTCACCCGTGACCGGCGCATTGCCATCACCCTTCACCGCCACGGCTTCGCAGCCGCTGCGCCAGGCTCCCGCACCGCAGCCATCCCCTTTCACCGCCGCGCCACCACCACAGCCGCAGCCCGCGACGAACTCGCTGATCCGTCCCGCTGAAAAAGACCTCACCACCATCGCCCGCCTGCCGTATGTGCATGCGAACTCGCCCGAGTCCATCCTCTCGCAGCTTCTCAAACCGGAACCCATCGGTGCCAGCAGTGCGCTGCATCATCTCACCGGCACGCTGGAGCGCCAGGCCGCCTCCCGTGGCAGCAATGGCGGCGTCATCCTCATCACCAGCGCCGAACCTCGCGAAGGCAAGACGCTCGTCTCCTCCACCCTCGCCGCCGCGCTTTGCCATCAGGGCCGCAGCGTCTTCATGATGGAGTGCAATCCTTCGTCTCCCACCCTGCACGAGTGGTTCCCCCGCACGCGAGGTTTTGAAGCCTGGGCCAGTGACCTCGAAGCCCTCCGCTACAGCCATACCAATCTCTTCCTCCTTCCCGGTCGTGATCTCCCCGCTCACGCCACCAACGAGCTGCTCGACGGCTATCGCACCTGGATCGAACGCGCCCGCTCGCAGGTTGATTGGATCATCCTCGATGCCTCGCCGCTGCTCAAAGCCTTCGCCAACGTCGCCCCGCTAGCCCCGCTGGCCACTGATGTGCTCATCGTGAGCAATCCTGCCCTCACCGCCCCGGCGAAAATCCGCGCCGGCATTGCTCTGCTGCAACCCATGATGTCCTCCAGCGCCCTTCGCGGCATGGTGCTCAATGGCGTGTAACGGGATCGCAGTCCGGAGAACCAAGGCTTGCCATGGGTCCGGGAGTTTGGTATTTCCTTCTGCGGCTCTTCCACCACCAGCCATCTCCCATGTTGAAGCCCGCTGAAATACCCGAACTCGGCCAGCAGCACGTCGAAGACTATCTGACTTCCACCGGCTACCACTGCACCACGCACAAAGGCCAGCACGGCATCGACATCGAGGCCCGTGGCGAGGAGGAAAACCTCTTTGTGCATGTCATCACCTGCCTCGGCACACACGAGCCGCCGGAGCTCAGCTCCTCGGACATGGCCCGTGTGTTGGTGAAGTCCATGAATCTCGGCTACGACGCCTGGCTGGCCACCGTCCGCATCGACCACGAGGGTGCGCTGGCGGCCGACATCGAGTGGAAACCGCTGAATCAGTGAAGTGGAGGTGAGAATGACGAATGAGGAAGGACGAATGACGAAAGAATGCCAAAGCTCGAATGTCGAAACGCGGTCGATGTAGCGACGGTGATTTCGAGCTTCGGACTTACCTCGTCATTCGTCATTCTGGTTTCCTCATTCCTGGCCGTCGAGCATTCACTCGCCCGGCATTTTCTCCGTCGGCCAGGTCTCCACCCACGGCAGGCCGTAGGCGTTCAAGTCGGCCATGAAGGGATCGGGATTGAGCTGCTCGACATTCCAGACACCGGGCTGGCGATACTCGGACGGATTCGTGAGGAGCTGGCGGGCGGCGATCATGGCGGGGACGCCGGTGGTGTAGCTCACGCCTTGGCTGTTCGTCTCCTTGTAGCACTCCTGGTGGTCGCAG
>JBKCXA010000555.1:0-3109 GCA_046316935.1 Prosthecobacter sp. | reverse complement strand
CCGCCGGGCTCATGACCAACATCCTGCACACTTAGAAACGCTGATGTCCCTCACCGCTCAAGAACGCGCCATCTACGAAAGGCAGATGTGTGTGCCCGGTGTGGGCGAGAAAGGCCAGCTCAAGCTCAAAAACGCCAGCGTGCTCGTCTCGCGAGTCGGTGGACTCGGCGGACTCGTGGCACTCGAACTCGCCGCTGCGGGTGTCGGCAAGCTCATCCTCGCCCACGGCGGTGTCTTGCAGCCTTCCGATCTCAACCGCCAGCTCCTGCAAACCCACGATCACATCGGCAAACCTCGCATCGACTCCATCGTGCGCCGTTTGAAGGACCTCAATCCACGCTGCGACATCATCGGCGTGCCCGAAAACGCCAGCGAAGCCAACGCGGATGCCCTCGTTTCCCAAGCCGACATCGTCGTCGATGCCGCGCCGATGTTTCAGGAACGCCTCGCCTTAAACGCGGCCGCTTTTCGAGCCGGCAAACCGCTCGTCGAATGCGCCATGCACACGCTGGAGGCCAGCGTGACCACCTTCGTGCCGGGAAAAACCGGCTGCCTCGCCTGCTACATCCCCGAAGTGCCGCCCACATGGAAACGCCAGTTCCCCGTTTTCGGCGCCGTCTCCGGCACCGCCGCCTGCATCGGCGCGATGGAGGTCATTAAGCTCCTCACTGGCATCGGCACCACGCTTCAGGGCCAGCTTCTCTCGATGAACCTCGACACCATGCAGTTCCGCAAAGTCCGCCTGCCGAAGCGGGAAGACTGTGCGGTGTGCGGGGCACGCTGAGTTACACTTCGATGCCGCTCGCGATCACCGTGTCCGGTTTCTCGCGGCCCATTTTGATCGTGTACTTGCCCGGTGCATAGACGCGAGGTTTGAAGCTCCCGCCTTGGACACGCACGGTGTATAAAATCTCGCCTGTCGCCTCTGCGATCACTTGCACCACGGGATCAGTTACGCCCTCAAAAAGCTGTGCGGGAAGATGCCCGTGGACCTTGCGGCCATCATTCGAATCCTGCGTGATGGTGATCGGCCAGCCGGGGAACTGAGCCTTGTCGCCATCGGCCACTTTGGAGAAGCGCGGCCAGCATTCGAAGGTGATCTTACGCATCGTTTTTTCGAAGCGGATGAGGCCGTAGCCATCGGCACGTTTCTTTTCGTCCTGGATGTCTTCCGGGTTCGCGTAGGCGAGCATGCTGATCGGGTTGCCGAGACCGTCTTTGAAGTCGCCGGTCCACGGGAGCGGGCTGTTCGGCACGGGATTCGGGCCGGGTTTTTCATCGAGCGGATGCCACCAGCGGCCGTAGATCGTGTTCACCAGTGCCGGGCTGGTGAAACTGTAAGGCGCATCGCCGAAGTCATCGATGCCGTGCTTCACGACGACGGCGAGATGCTGGTCGCCACAGAGATGCGGAGCCCACGCACGGCGAATTTCCACCAGCGCCCGATTTCGGCCCGCTTGCGGCCAGCCATTGCAATCGAGGTCGGCGAGCAAGCGCTGATCGCGGCCGCCATGCATGTGAACGGCTCCGCAGAAGGCTGTGGCGGACAAAACGCACTTCATCACCGCGCCGGCGCTGTAGTCCTGCGACCAGTCGTGCAGGAATTTCTCCTGTCGTTTGCCCAAAAGCTCCAAGCCGGGCAAATCGATGCTTTTTGGGTCATACGAGGGATCATTGATGTGATCGGGACGCGGCCCCATCTGCGGGATCGTGCCTGCGGGGCGGGTTTTGAACTTCCGATCCTCCAAAATCGCGAAGTCGATGCCACCGACGGTCATCCGCGTGAAGTAAACGCTGATGTCACGATTCACCGGCTTCGGATCCCAGCCATCCGGCAAGTGCCAGCTCTGCTGACGCTGCACCTGATTCACATAGGCTGCGGGATAACGATAACCGCCGTCCGCATCGCCATCGATGTGTGACTGGCCGCCTTCTTCGCCCCAAAGATTGCCATGGCCCACATCGTGGTCATCGGGGATGCAAACCGTCGGGCGGTCGCGAATGATGTCACGGAATTGCAGGCCGAACTCGATCCAGCCCGCCGTGTGCTCCGTGTGGCGATACGTTTGATCGCCGCC
This sequence comes from Prosthecobacter sp., assembly GCA_046316935.1. Lineage (GTDB taxonomy): Bacteria > Verrucomicrobiota > Verrucomicrobiia > Verrucomicrobiales > Verrucomicrobiaceae > Prosthecobacter. The sequence continues at coordinate 1,031 of JBKCXA010000555.1, read as the reverse complement.
AAAGAAAAGCACATCCGGATCCTGTGCCCGCAGGTTGTCGATGATCTCGGTGCGCGGCCCGATGGTGCGGCTGGAGTTGCAGCTCATGTTCGCGATCACGATCTCGTTCTTCTCCACCGGATCGCGGCGGATGAGGCCTTCAAACATCGCCTTTTCACCATGGCGCACGCGGTAGGCCACGTTTTTCGAGCCATCCCAGCCTTCGACGCGGAAGTGCGCGTCCCAGCCCGGATAATGCACCTCGACCTTTGCGACCTCTTTCCAAGTGCCATCATCCTGTTTGAGCTCCAACCGAGCCACACGCTCCTCCCCCGGCTTCAACGGGAAAAGCTGCGCACTCATCTTCAGCACGCCGTTTTGCTGCGTGTAATAGGCAAAGCACACCACCTCATCACGCGGCACATCCATCGCTGGCGGCGGCGTGGCACCACCACCGCCCTTGCCTTTGCCCTTCGCCTTCTTTTTCTCGTTCTTGGCAGCTGCGGCGGCATTTTTCGTCCACCACTCGCCTGTCGTCAGCGATTCGAGATTCGGAAACTCCGCCCCGAAGGGCTGTGGCGCATCTGCGGCGCTCGCGGAGCCACGGACGAAAAGAAACGGAGCGATCTTGAGAAGGAGTCGGCGGGTGAAAGTCATGGTGGACAGCGTGCAACGGGCCCTTGGGGGAGAAATTTCAACCGAGATGCCCGTGTGGCGGTGTTTGGGATTGCACGCCGGGAGGGCTGTCTGGTAGCTTGAGGGGCTTCGCTCTAAGAACCTGCTTCTTGAGAGCGTTTTCCCCGCGCCACACTCTCATCCTATGAAACCCAGTCTCCTCCTTCTCGCCCTCCTCGCCGCCAGCGGCAAGCAAGAATGGTCTGTGAGCCTGCGGAAGGAGCACTGCGGCAAAGTGCAGGGCTGGGGCTTCACCGAGTCACCGCTCGTGGATGGCGACCTCGTCATCGTGACGCCCGGCGGCTCGAAGGGAGCCATCGCCGGCCTTGATGCGAAGACTGGCAAAGTGATATGGCAGACCTCCGACGTGACCGAGA
>JBKCXA010000554.1:0-7069 GCA_046316935.1 Prosthecobacter sp. | reverse complement strand
GACTTGCAGCAAGCCTTGCCGTCTTTCGAGCAGCAGGCAGCTTTGGCCTTGGCGTCGCAGGACGAGCACTCTTTCTTCGATGCGCAGGACGCGAGGAAGAGAGAGGCGGCTGCCATGAGGACTGTGGAGATACGAATCATTTCAGAAGGTGGTTGAGGTCATCAGATCGCTGCATCACGCAGCGGCTGAATTACTTGCCGCTGACAGCAGGAGGGGGAGGAGGAGGCGGAGCCTTCTGCTGGCAGGCGCTGAGAAGGGCGGAGGCCGCCACGAGGGTAAGGATAGCGATTTTCATGTGTATTTGTGTGGGTGTTAACCGTGTTGTTATGGTTCCCATCCACCAGACTCCTGGCAGCGGGATTGGCGAGACTAACGACAAGTTCCACCTTTGCAAATAGCCAAATCACTTTGTCGCAAAAATGATAATAAAGAGCACGTGCCATGCTCAGCCCCACGGACCATTTTCGCCGAGGCCATAAGCATTCCCGACGATGTCTCCATCTTCCTCATCAAATGCGATGCGCATCGGCCGGCAGCAGACTTCGCAGTCGTAATCCACATCACACGGCACCTCGCCTGGATGCGGTGCTGGCACCTCAAACTCTTCAAAGCAACTCGGGCAGATGACGCTTACGCCTGACATGTGCGAGTTCCTTTCCAGCGAAGCACGATGATGAGCAGGCAGAGGACGAGAAGTGAGATGGCGAAGACGTCGCCATGCTTCGCGTAGAAGGTGAGATGCGAGAAGTGAGAGGCGACCTCACCCGGAAGCACGCCTTCGATGAAGGTGTCGTGCGTATCTGGGTCGTGCAGGCGGGAGGTTTCGCGGCCGTAGTCGTCGATGAAGCAGGTCACGCCGATGTTTGAGCAGCGCACCATGGGGCGGCGGAGTTCGACGGCGCGGAATTTGGCATTCGCGAGATGCATCTCGGTCTCGATGCTGTCGATGAACCAGCCGTCGTTGCTGATCGCGGTGATGATTTGAGGCTCCTCACGCACGAAACGTCTCGCCACACGACCCACGGTGTCTTCAAAACAAATCAGCGGGATGAGGCTCACCTTGTCATTCAAACGCAATGGCTCGGTTTTCGTGCCAAACGTGAAGTCCGCCGGGAAAATCGGGCGTAGCAGCGAAAACGGCCACACCTCGCGAAGTGGCAGGTATTCTCCAAAGGGAACGAGATGCACCTTGTGATGCTCCTGGCGCTTCGCGAAGTCATGATCGAGCAAAATGGCAGACACATAGGCTTCTTCATCGCTCACATGAATCTCCGTGCCGGTGAGCAGCTTCGCGCTGTTCGGCGTCATGAAACTCTCGAAATAGCCCTGATGCCAGTTGGGCGGCAGTTGGCCATATTTGTCATTCAGATTCACTGGCAGGGCGCTTTCCGGCCAGATCACCAGATCGCGATCCTTTGCAAAGACCCGCGTGAACTCGCGCAACCGCTCATAGATCCGCTCCGCCTGCGATCCGGTCATCGCATCCGCCTGCGCCACATTTGGCTGTACCATCGCAATGCGCACCCTGTGAGGGGATTTGTGCATCTCGCTTACCTTCAACATGCCGTAACCGCCGGTCAGCAGCACCAGCACCATCGCCACGGTGAAATCGACGCGAGTTTTGCAGGTCCCGTTGCCATGGTAAGCCGCGTAAAACCGCGTCAGCACATTCCAAGCTGTGCAGGCCACGAACACCGGCAGGAAGGACAGGCCCATCACGCCCACCGTGTCCGCTCCCTGCATCAGCACCACGTTCCGATGAAAGGCCACGCCGAGCCCGTTCCAGCCGAAGCCGGTGAAGACCGTCGTGCTGCGCAGCCATTCACAGGCCACCCAAGCCCCGGCGGCGAGAAACGAGCACACGAGCGAATGCTGCGTGCTCGGCCACCACGCATCACGAGTGAGCGTCGTGTGATGTGGACGTGCAAAGCGAGCCACAAACCATCCCCAAAGGCCAAAATACACCGCGCAATACGCCGCGAGGCCGATCCATGCGCCGAATCCCAACAACTCCGGCCCCCAACCAATCCACGATCCATCCCGTGCCCCGCCGAGCATCACTCGGGAAGAATGCCTGATCCACCACAGGTTCGGCAGGAAGAACCCAAGGCCCGCCAGATATCCCAACTTGAAACCTGAAACCTTCGACTTGGAACTCCCCACCGGCCAAAGCACCGCCAGCAGCGGAAACAGCCACAGCCATACCGCCAGCTGCGAGTTCCATCCGGGAAACGCAAACGTCAAAAGAGCGCCGCTGAGCAGCGGTAGCATCCATCTCATCCAGCGGGGCAGTTGATCGTCCATCGAGGCCCGATGATGGCGGTGATTCACCAAATGGAAAGTGGCCGATTTCGCCCAAAAGTTGTCCGCACAGCCAGCACGCCGAGCCCGTAACATGCTCACACAACCATGAAACCGCTGCTCTTCCTGCTCACAGCCCTCACCGCCGCTGCCAATCCCATCCGCGTGCTCTACATCGACACGCCCGGTGCTGACACCGCTCCGCTGCACAATGCCATGCGGGATCTCGGAAGAGACGCCATCTGGTTCGATTACGCCAAAGAGAAGGTTTCTGCTGATTACGACCTCACGCTCACACCGTCGGACTTGTCTGACAAGTCCGACCCGTCAGACTTAAAGGCACACATTTTGGCAAAGCTCTCTCCTCAAAGAAAAGCCGCCTACGAGGCCTTTTTGGCCCAAAGAGAGCCTGAGCAGCGTGAGAAGCACCCGCAAGTCGCGAACTACGAGAAGCGCCCGGAGCCGCTGACCTTCCAGAAGCCGTTTTCGCCCAAAGGCAGCATGGAGCGCACGCAGGTGCCGGCCGATTGCGAATTGAAGCTCTTCGCCAGCGAGCCGGACATCGCGAAGCCCATCGCCTTCGCGTGGGATGAGCGCGGACGCTGCTGGGTCGTCGAAACTCGCGACTACCCACACGGCGTCAGCGAGAACCACGAAGGCCAGGACAGCGTGAAAATCTGCGAAGACACCGATGGCGATGGCAAAGCGGACAAATTCACCGTCTTCGCCGACAAGCTGAACCTGCCCACCGGCATCGTTTTTGCCCGCAAAGGCATCATCGTGGCCGCGCCGCCGCAGTTCATCTACCTCGAAGACACGAACGGCGACGACAAAGCCGACAAACGCGAGGTCATCATCGACTGCTGGGGCATCCGCGACACGCATGCGCAGGCCAGCAGCCTGCACTACGGCTTCGACAACTGGATCTACGGCTGCGTCGGCTACAGCGGCATTGAGGGCTACGTCGGCGGCAAGCAGCACCAGTTCGCGATGGGAACGTATCGCTTCAAGCCGGACGGCAGCGCCATCGAGTTCCTGCATCAGTTCACGAACAACGCGTGGGGCCACAGCTACAATGACGCGGGCGATCAATTCGGCGGCACCGCGAATGGAGCGCCCATCTTCTTCGGCGGCATCCCCGCCACCGCGTATCCCGAAGGCTCACGAGGTCAGACCGCGAAGAAGATCAACGAAGTCGATACCTGCCATACCATCACGCCAAACTTCCGCCAGGTGGATGTCTTCGGCGGTTACACCGCCGCCGCAGGTTCGAACTTCATCTACAGCGATGCTTTGCCGAAGCGCTTCCAAGGCATGGCCATGGTCTGCGAGCCCACGATGAAAGTCGTCGCCCTCATGGACGTGCAACCCGACGGTGCCGGCTACAAGGCGCTCGATGCTTTCAATATCTACGCCAGCAGCGATGAATGGAACAGCCCCGTGCATGCCGAAGTCGGTCCCGATGGCGCGGTGTGGGTGGCCGATTTCGAAAACTTCATCATCCAGCACAACCCCACGCCCAGCAAAGAACGCGGCGGCTTCGTGGCGACGACGGGCGTCGGCGGTGCGCATGAGAACGAACTGCGGGATCATTCACGCGGGCGGATTTACCGAATCACCGCGAAAGGAGCCCCCAAGGCCAAGGACACGCTTTATGGAAGGCTCACGAAACAGCGCTTGGCCGTCGAAAATGGGTCCTATGAGGCCCATGCGACCTATGGGACCCATGATTTGTGGGTGCAGCATGCTTTGGGCAAACTCGACGCCAAAACCCACCAAGCCGCCCTCATCTCCAAAGACGCCAAACTCCGTCGCAACGCCATCCGCGCTCTCGGCGCGGACAAAGCCGCGCAGGACCTCTTCTTCGGCTCCGGCGTCATCTCCGATCCCGATTTGAACACACGCCTCGCCGCGCTCGTGAAGCTTTCCGACTTCCCCACGACGCCGGAAATCCAGACACTCGTTAAAAAGCTCGCCAGCGATCCTGTCGTCAAAAACGACGAATGGCTCGCCGAGGCCGCCAAGATGCTCGGGAAGAAGCACAAGGCCCTCAATTACAAGGAAGGCCCCAACCTGCTCCCCAACCCCGGCTTTGAAGAACCCATCGGCGACACCTGGAACAAGCGCGACTACGGCAACCGCCCCGGCAACAAAGACGCGCAGTGGGGCTTCGTCACCGATCCGAAGATGGTCCACAGTGGCAAACGCGCCATGCGCTGCATCACCCGCGACGACGCCGACACCAGCTCCTTCGCCGATGTGGTGCTGAAACCGAACACCGAATACCGCCTCAGCGCCTGGATCAAAACCCACGCCTTCCGCGGCAAAGCCAGCCTCAACGACCACATTGGTCGTGCCGAGACCTCGCCGAAAATCAGCCGCAACCAGGACTGGACCGAGGTCGAAGTCGTCTTCAACAGCAAGGACCGCCCGAAAGCCAGCATCAACCTCCTCCATGTCGGCAAAGGCGACATCTACTTCGACGACGTGAAGCTCTGCGAGCTCATTCTGGAAAACGAAGACGATGCCAGCAAGCTCGTCGGTGATGCCAAACGCGGCGAAAAGATCTTCTGGGAGCATCCCGTGGCCGCCTGCAAAAACTGCCACATCCTCAAAGGCCAGGGCAGCGCCGTCGGTCCCGCCTTGGACGGCATCGCCAGCCGCAAAGACGAGGCCTACATCCTCGAAAGCCTCATCAATCCCAACGCCAAGCTCGCCGAAGGCTACACCGCCACCCCGATCAGCCCCATGCCGCCGATGAATCTCATCTTGAAGCCCCAGGAGTTTGCGGACGTGAAGGCGTTCATCTTGAGTTTGAAGTAAAAGGCAGTTGGGCGCTGTTCACGGTTTGGCCACCTTGAGGCGGTCGATCTTCTTCGCGACGCGGTGAGTCTGGATTTCGCCGCCGGCGAGATCGCGAACGATGAAGGTCTGGCCGACTTTGGCGGGCGTGAGGGCTTCATCGCCGGGTTTCAACTGGCGGATGAACTGCTCATTTTCCATGCCGGGCAGCTTGGTGAAGACGCGGACTTCCTGCGGGAGTGTGTTGGTGAGCACGAGATCGGCGTTTTCACCGAGGGCGGCGGGTGGCGGGGCCTGGTCGGGCACGGGCCGTGGCCTGGCGGGCGCGGCCGTGGTGGTGCTTGCTGCTTTTGGAGCCACCGGAGCCATGATTTCGATGGGTTTGGCGCTGGCGAGGAGAGGCTTGGGATCTTTTCCAGCGCCGCAATCCATGTCGTTCATCAATTCCTCACGGCGGGCCTCCAGCGGCATGTCGTGGTAGGTTTTGACGGCGTTCATGCGGCGGTTCAGGTCGTCAATCTCAGGCGTGGTGAGCTGCGTGGGATCAAACGGCGCGGTGCGGGCGGCTTCGAGGCGGTCAAATTCGGCGGCGAGGGTGTTTCGCTTGAGCGTCTGGGTGTCGAGCTGGGCGCGGCTGTTGGCGATGCCGGCACCCATTTGATTTTGCAGGTTGGCGATTTGCGCGGCGGCCTGCTGCTCCTGAAGGCGGAGGGCATTCATCTGGGCGGTGATCTGCTGGATTTCGATCTGGTGCTGCTGGATCTCCGCGATGGCGGCGGCTGCCATGGCCTGGTTGGACATGTTGGCCTGATCTTGAAGCATGCAGGCCTGGATTTGCTGGAGGCGGGCGTTCAAGGCGGGCACCTGCGCGGCGATCTGCTGCTGCTGGCCCATGAAGCCGGCGGCCTGCACGCGGAAATTCCGGTCAAACTCGGCCACGAGTGCTCCGAGGCGCTGGATCTCCGGATCGAGCAGCGCCACCTCCGCCTGGATGGCACGCTGGCGTTCGGTCATTTTGGCCACGTCGGCGTTTCGCTTTTCGGTGGCGGCGGTGATGAGGGTGTTTTTGGCGGCGTCGCAGGCGGATTTGAGTTTGGCATGCTCCGTGATGACGTGCTCGAGTGCCTGCTCGCAGGAGAGGCGCAGGTCCGGGCCGAGCGCGGCGAGGATTTCACCCTCCAGCACGGCGATGCTGCTGCCGATGACCTCTCCCTGCCACGGGCCTTTCAGCATGGCGAGCGCGGTGCCGCAGACGGCGGCGGTGTTTTTCGAGGCCTCGGTGCAGGGACGGTCCTTGTAATGATTCAGCACCATGGAGCGGAGTTCCTGCATCACGGGCTGCGTCTTGTGATGGAGGAGGTTCATCCACAGCCGCATCTCGCAGGCATGATCCCAGGCCGCCGAGGGACTCTTTTTACCGATGGTCTTGGCAAACCATTGCTGCGCCGAATCGTGATCGCCGGCGCTCAGCTCGCAGAGTGCCATGGCGTAATCGACCTCGCCACACTGCGCATCGGCCCGCTGGGCGCTCTTGCAGGCTTTTTCCGCCGCAGTCTGGCAGGCTGCGGTGCCGCCCCAGCCATCGCGGAGCATGATGCGCACATAGTTGTGCAAAATTTCATTGCAGGGCTGGACCTCGAAAATGACCTGCTGCATGTCGCACACGACTTTTAGCGTGCCGGTGAAGGGCTCGCACTCGGGGGCGTCGATGGCGACGGTGTATTCGCCTTCCGGCACGTCGGGGATCATGGCTTCGCCCTTGGCATCACAAGTGAAAGGCTGCGTGGGAGAGGGCGCGGAAGTTTTGACCGGATGCAGGAGGATCTGTGATGCGCCCACTGGCATGCGGATGAACTCATCCTTGGTGGTGGAGAATTTTTTCACCACGAGCACCGGCAGGTCGCAGCGGCCGGTTTTCGGCGGTGGCTGGGTGAGGAGAAAGTCCTGCACATACTCGATGGCGTCC
>JBKCXA010000553.1:0-3374 GCA_046316935.1 Prosthecobacter sp. | reverse complement strand
TCGTCGTCCCTGAGCCTTCCCGGGCACTCTTCCTCATGCTCGGTATGCTCGGCCTCGCGCTGCGCCGCCGACGCAAATAAGGCCAGGCATGCCCCAATCAGGCATTTTTCAGTTTTCAGTTCTCAATTTCCATTTTTCAGTCCAAAACGCTCCGCTAGCCCAAGCGGAGCGTTTTGCACTTTCAGCACACAAACCGCGAAAAACGCCCATTTCCCTCGTTTAACCACGCTCTCACCATCATGAACACCACCCACACCACCCGCCGCACCTTCGTCCGCGGCACTGTCGCCGGCGCGGCCAGCCTCGCCGTCCTTCCCTCCTACTCCGCCCCCATCGGCGCGAATGACGACGTCCGCGTCGCGGTCATCGGCTTCAATGCTCGTGGTGCAGGTCACATCTCCAGCCTCCTCGGCATCAAAGGCGTGCGCCTCGTCGCCCTCTGCGATGTGGACAACAAGGTGATGGAAAAGCACGTCGCCGCTCTCGCGAAGAAAAACATCACCGTGAAGCAATACAGCGACTACCGCGAATGCTGCGCTGACAAGGAGATCGACGCCGTCACCATCGCCACGCCGAACCACAGCCACACGCTCATCGCCATGACCGCGATCGCCAATGGCAAGCACGTTTACGTCGAGAAGCCCGTCTGCCACAACATGTGGGAAGGCCGCAAGCTCGTCGAAGCCGCCGCCATCGTCGAAAAGAAGGGCCAGGTCGTCCAGCACGGCATGCAGCGCCGCTCCTCCCCAGGCTGGCAGGCCGCCATGGACTACATCAAGTCCGGCGCCATCGGCAAAGTCCAGCTCTCCCGCGGCATCAATTTCAAGGCCCGCAAATCCATCGGCAAAGTAGCCGCCCCCACCCAGCCCGATGCCGCAGGCCGCATCGCTGGCACCTTCCGCGACACTGGTGGCAAGCCCCAGATCGTCGATCTCGATTACAAGCTCTGGTCCGCCCCGCGTCCGGTCATGCCCATGCAGCGTGAGCAGATGCACTACGACTGGCATTGGCAGTGGGCCTACGGCAATGGTGACATCGGCAACCAGGGACCACATCAGCTCGACGTCGCCCGCTGGGGCCTCGGCAACCCGGACCTTCTTCCAAAGCGCGTCATGAGCTTCGGCGGCCGCTGGGGCTATGATGACGATGGCGAATCCGCCAACAACCAGCTCGCCTTCTACCAGTGGGCCGAAGGTGCCCCGATGCTCTTCGACAACCGCGGTCTTCCCATGAAGGACATGAACTGGGCCAAGGGCTACGAGCCCGTCTTCCGCATCAACGGCAAGACCGGCGCACCCCGCATCGGCAACGTCATCCATTGCGAAGGCGGCTTCGTCGCCGAGTCCAAGGCCTACGACAACGATGGCAACACGCTCACGAAGTTTGAAGACTTCGATGAGGGCAAGGACCACATGAAGAACTTCATCGACAGTGTCCGCGCCGGCAAGCTGGTGAACAGCAACCTCCACGTCGCCCACGGTTACCACGCCGCCGCGCTCGCCCACCTCGCCAACGTCTCCTACCGTCTCGGCAAAGCCATGAGCAATGCCGAGGTGCAGGAGCGCCTCGCCGCCGACAAAGCTGGTCAGGAAACCCTCGCCGACTTCATCGCCAACCTCGAAGCCAACAAGATCGACCTCGCTGCTGAAAAAATCAGCGCCGGCCCATGGCTCGACTTCGATCCTGCCACCGAGAAGTTCACCGGTGAGTTCGCCGCCGAGGCCAACAAGCTCGCCACTGACGACTATGCCGCCGGATTCGAGCTGCCCACCATCAGCTAAACCGTGAGGCAGACACTCCTGTCTGCCCTCTTCGGCCTCATCCCTCCCGCGGAGCCGACCCCTCAAAAGGTCGGCTCCTTTTTTTCGTCTTCATCATTCCCCACCTTGCCACCATTCCGGCCTCATGATACTCACCGGGCCGCCTTTCCCATGACTCCCAACCAGATTCTCTCCGCCATCGGCCCCGAAATGCAGATGCAGCTCATGCGCTACATGCAGGACGACCAGCGCCCCGCCTACAAGGCCATCATCAACACCCTCGCCCCGCAGCGCAAACTACGCCCCACCTTCATCTACGAGAAATCGAAGGAAAAGCAGGGTGCCTGGCTGCTCGACCAGCTTCGCATGCGCACGAACGAAGGCGTCACCGAGCAGATCTTCCAAATCTGGCTCCTCAAAGGCAAGGCGGACATGCTCATCACCTTCCTCGACGGCGTCGGCATCGCCCATGATGGCAAAGGCGAGATCACTGAACTCCCGGGCGAAATCGCCGAGGACAAGGCAGAGGCCGCCGTCGCTGCCCTCCTCGCCGCGCATCCTGCCAAGCATGTTGCCCTCTACCTGACGATGTTCCAGACCCAGCGCCCCGGTGGCTGGGCCTCGCTCACCAAGGCGATTGATGCCCGTCCTGAACTCAAGCTGGCTTGATGCCGTTTACTACTTTTTGGCCACCACCCGCACCCGGATGGGATTGGACCACACGATGAAGGTCGCGTCTTTCGGCGCGGCCTTTGTCGTTTGATCCTTCACAGCCTTATCAGCCTCTGTTTTGGCTTTTTCGGCGGTTTTGACGAGTTCAGCAGCTTTCGGTGATTTGTCGGCTTTGGCCTTTGCGAGTGCTTCCGCTGCCTCTTTGGCCTTCTTCTCGGCTTCGGCCAGTTCTTCGAGATTTCGGCGCACTTTCATTTTGGCCGGACCCTGCAGGATGAAGCCGTATTCGCCCGCTGCGAGCTTCAGTGCCTTCACATCGAGCGTGAACTTCCCCGCGACTGCTTTCGCGGCAATATCTGCCTCGGGAGCCTTCGCCACGTCGATGAGGCCCAGCGCCTTCAATTTGATCGCATCGCTGAACTCCGCGTGACGCGTCACCTTGAGCACGATTTCCAATTTTCCATCCGCCGGCACTTCGAGGATGTCTGTCTTTTCCGTCACGATCAGCGCCGGCGTGCTCAAACTGCTCACGCCGATGGCCGGCGGGCCGCTTTGACGAGTTAAGAGCACCTCACGCGTCGCGTCTTTGGCCTCAAAGCAAACATAAGCCGACTCCGGCAGGCTGCTCACGACGCCCGCTTCCGTCGGCGCATCCGCCGCGGCCTGAAACGCGATGTAACCGAGCGATTGCCCTTTGCCGATGAAGCCGCCGAGGCTCGTCACACCGGCCGGGAGCTTGTCCGCCTTCAATTCGATGCCCTCGCTAAAAGTGTTCCGGTTTTGCACCGCCACTTCCAGCGCATGAATGCCGCCCCGCAGCACATTCGCAAAAGCGATCTCGCCCGTTTTCGCGTTCGCTGCCTTTGGCAGAGACGTGTTCATCGCAATCAGCCGCTCTTCGGCCTTTTCGGCCACGCGCAGCTCAAAAGGCAGCGCCGTGGC
>JBKCXA010000552.1:0-7302 GCA_046316935.1 Prosthecobacter sp. | reverse complement strand
ATCAGGGAAACGTTGCGCACGGTGCGGATGTCGGCGTGTTTGCGCAGGACGGTGCGTTCACTGCCGCCGGGGAGCTTCAAGGTGATGCTGGTGGGTGAATCGGAGGTGGTGATGCCGAGCAAGGTCTCGCCGCGACGCGTTTTGACCATCGTGGTGTCGTAGCCGGGCCGCGCGGCCTCGCTGGGGAAGAGGATGTCGCGCAGGATGACCTCTGGAGCGCGTTGAAACTCAGCATCGAGGTCCGGCCCGACGGCGAAACCGATGCCGTAGGACTTGTGACAAGCTCCGCACATGGCGGTGAAGAGCGTTTTGCCCTCGGCGAGGTCGGGCTTCTGCTTCAAGGCCTCCAAAATGGCCGGAACGCGTTTTTCCCAGGTGGCGATTTGATCGGCGGTGGGTGCTGTGGGCGCGGGAACGTCGATGGGGTTCGCGCGGGGCTTCGTATCTTCGAGGCCGAGTTGGAGAATGTCGTGCGCTTTGCCGTTTTTGATGATGGCGAGGCATTCGGTGAGTTCTTGGACGTTTCCGCGAGCCGCGAGAATGCCGGCGAGATTGGCCATGACGGGCTCGCTTTGGCCAGCGTCGGACGCGAGGGCGAACAGCAGGTCTTTTTCTATCTTGTATGCTGAGCTGGCGATGGCGGCGTCCATCCAGCGAAGGTGGCCGAAGTTCCGCGCGACGGTCGCAAGTTCGTCTTTTTGCGGTCCGAGGCTCAAAGCGAGCTGGAGGGCGAGTTGCGGCTTAAAACCGATGTAAGGTTTTAACCCTGAAACGTCGTCATTTTCGCGGAGTCGAAGCACTTTGGCGTCAGTCGCACTAAGAGGCGGTTTGGACCACTTTTGCTTCGCTTCAAGGATCCAAACACGTCCGCGATCCTGGCCGTTGATGAGGCCGTATTGCTGCTGGAGGTGCCGCGGGATGGCGGAGTAGTCTTCAATAATTTCGCGGTAGTAATCAACGATGGCCAGATGGCCCTGCGGTGTCTCTTTGAACGCGATGGGATGAAACCACGCATCGCGTGAGGCCAGGAATTCGCGCTGTTCCTCGCCTTTGACCCGCTGGAGCCGCAGGCGTGTGCCATCACGCACGATGTCAGCGCGATGGATGAGGTTCTGAGCGGGTTCGCACACAAAATATTGCCCGCGCCAGACGATGGGACTGCACGCACTGGTGAAGTAGCCGGAAGCGGCGGCATCGCTGAGGCTGATCTTGCGGTAATAGGCGAAGTATTCGGCGTGCTGCTCCCGCTTCGTGCGCCACGGATGCGGCGCGGCGATGGGATAGACGCGTGTGTCGTCACTGGCCGGGCCATCGAGCACCGGTGCGGCGGCATCGGGATTCCGTGCGAGGTATTTCCACGGGATCGGTGTGACGTAGAGGCCGGGGTGCGTGGTGGTGGCGGTGAAGCGATCACCGCCATCGGTGAAGGCCATGCCGGTGGTCTTCGTGCTGCCGCTGACCGGCTCGATGGCCGTGCCATCGGCGCGAATGCGGAAATCGGTGGGCGGAAGCTCGACGGGCTTCTTCAAATGCGGACCGGTGATGGTGCCGGTGGCATTGCCACGGCCGAAATACAGCCAGCCATCCGGCCCCCAGGTGGGTGAATTGATGCGCCGCTCGAGGATCGGCGTGCCGAAGCCGGTGAAGAGCTGCTCCTGCACATCGGCTTTGTCATCGCCATCACTGTCCTTGAGGAAAACGATGTGCGGCGAGCAGGCGATGATGACGCCACCATTGCCTGCGGCAATGCCGTGGCACGGCGGCAGTCGATCTGCCCACACGATGGCCTTGTCCATGACGCCATCGCCATCGGTATCGCGCAGCAGTTTCACCATGCCGTAGGTTTCGGCCTCGGCCTTCTGCTTTGCCGCCTCGCTGGCCTGGATGCGGCGCACTTCGAGGTCGAGCTGGCCGGTTTTGTTCAGTTCGTCGATGTCATACTGGCCTTCGAGATTGTAACCGTGCAGCTCGCAGACGAAGCAGCGGCCCTTGTCATCCCAGCAGATGCCGCTGGGCTCGGTGATGAGCGGCTCGCTGGCGAGGAGTCGAATCGAATAGCCTTCCGGCACGACGAATTGCTTCGCGCTCTCCTCGGGCGGCAGCGGCTTCGGAGCATCATCCGGGCGGGGAATTTCGGCGGAGCCCAACGAGGCGAGCAGGAGCGGAAAAAGCAGGCGCATGACCTTTTCAATAGATCCGCCAGCCTTCAAAACTTTCACCGGCGAGCCCGCTGAATCCGCCAGGCAAGCCCGGCTAGCAGGATGAGCATGACGCTACCCGGTTCAGGCACGGCATGGGTTTGCAAGGTGAAGGCGGCGAGAGGTGCGGTGAAGTCGCCCCCGCCTTGCACGTTGTGCAGGCCGCCCCAGACGGGATTCAGGGCGTTCGAGAGAGGGAATTCCCAGGGCAGCGCTTCCGAGGGGCTGGGCATCAGCCAGTCGTTGGCGGCGTTTCCATCGCTGGAATCATTGGTTACGAGAGCCCACTGGCCGCCATCGGTGATGCTGAAGACATTGTACACCCACAGGTAGCCGAGTTCGCCTGCGGCAAAGACATCGGCGGAGAGGCCTTGGTCGGACTGGCCGCTGAGCTGGAGAATGCCGCTCTTGTTGAAGTAGGAGATGGAGGAGTTCCAACCATTGATCGAGGGGGCCTCCGCCCGGGCGAAGGGCTTCCAGTTGTCGATCCACTGGGTGATGTTGTGGGTGGTCGGCGTGAAGCCTGTCTCGAAGGTGCCAAACTCGAACTTGAAGCCGTTGTCGAGTGCCGTGACGCCATCCTGCTGGAGCAGGGTATTGCCGGGCGTGTTGTAAAAATTGATCGAGCCGGCCTCAAGGGACGCGGGGAACATCGCGAGGACGGCAGCGGCAGCCAGCAGGCGAAACGCACGCTCCCCTCGAAGGCATCGAGGCAGGCGGAAGCGGAACGGTAGGGCGGAGAGCATGCGTGTTGGTTAAGCTTACCGAATAAAATTACTGCGCGCAATATAATTATCATAACCAAGGTCAACTCGGGTCTGATTAGCTAGAAATCATGAGCCTTGGAAAACAGCCTTGGAGCGAACTGGGAGTGCGTGTTACACACGCGGCTCGAAACTTCCCATTCGATTCTTCTTCATGAAATGCATCCTTATCGGCGGTGGTGGTCACGGTCGGGTGCTGCTCGAAACCATCGAGCAGCAGCGTCCGGGCGTGGTCGTGGGTGTTTTAGACTCTCGGCCGGGCCTGAAACAGGTGACGGAGGTGCCGGTGCTGGGTGGAGATGAGATGATGCCAAGACTGAAGGACCTTCATTTTACCCACTTTGTGATTGGGGTGGGTAGTTCCCAGCCGTGTCGCGTGCGGGCTGAGCTGTATCTCGCGGCGCGGAAGGCCGGGCTAGAGCCTCTCGCGGTGGTCCACCCGGCGGCGGTGCTTTCTCATCAGGCTCAACTGGCCGCTGGATGCCAGATCATGGCACGGGCGGTGGTGAACACGGGCGCCCGGCTGGGAGGGCATGTGCTGGTCAACACGGGAGCCATTGTGGAGCACGATGTGGTCATCGGCGCTCACAGTTTGATCGGCAGCGGTGCGATCCTCGGCGGTGGCGTGCAGGTGGGTGAACGCTCTTCCATCGGGGCCGGAGCGGTGATCCGGCAGGGCATCCGACTGGGAGCCCAGGTGGTGATCGCTGAGGGCGCGGTGGTGAAGCAGGATGTGCCGGATGGCTCGGAAATCGCATGATTCAGCCCGCTCCAACCATGAACGAGGGCAGGGGATGGCGGCTGCTGGCCTGGGCGGGAGCCGTCGCGGGCCTGCTGGCGGCCTTTTGGCATGACTGGACGGTGCCATTCCTGGGAATCGACTTGCGGACCAAGCCCGGTCATGTGCTCATCGAGGGCCAGGAGGCGGTGAAAGCGGCGTTGCTCGGCAGCCTGCTTGGCGGAGCCTGGGGCAGGGTGGTGCGGCGGGGCAGGCAGATCGGTAGCCTCGGGATGTTTTTGGCCGGTTTGGGTGCTTGGACCCCTTGGCTGACTGGCATGGCGTTTTGGGCATTTTTGGCGGTTTGGACCGGATGGATGCTTTTGAGCCTTTTCGGCGGTTTCGGCGGGGCCTTGGGGGAGGTCTTCCGCGATTTTTGGTCTCGTCGCGAGTTTTGGAACGGGGCTTTCTGCGTGCTGTGGGTGGTCATCGGCACCGCGGGCGATGCCGCGCTGCTGCGGGATGCGCCTGCGGGACTTTGGGCCGCTGCGGACTGCCTCGCGGCCCGCTTTTTGACCCATGTCATCATCGCCACCAGCGTGTGGGCCATGCTCACGGCCCACAACCGGCTGGTCCCGGCTCCGGGGTGCTGGCTGGCGTGGACCGTGGTGGCGGCCGCGCCGCTGATCGTCGTGGTCAACACCTGGCTGCAACTGTGGTGGGGCAAAGGCATGGTGGAGATGTTTGGCGAGCTGGAGGTCGGCGGGCGATTCGAGCTGGAGCGTGCGTGGGCGGCCGGTGGCGTGGAATGGAACGGCGGGACGGCTCTGCGGGTGGTCGGGGCTGGGCTGGCGGTGGTGGCCGTGACGTCGTTTTGCGCCTGGTTTTCGCGTCAGCGTGGCTGGCGCATCAGCCCGCGTCGGCTGGTGTGGCTGTGCGTGGCGGCATGGTTCGCCTTGCAGGTCGATCAACTGGCAGGCTCGGTTCTCAAGGACCGCGGCTGGCGCTGGTGGGAGCGAAAAACCTACCCGCGCCGCATGACCTGGATCGAGCCGGCGCCCGGTTTGCAGGGCTTCGAGGTTTCCTTTCACAACCCCAAGGCGCTCGTGACGCCTCAAGCGTTACCCGGGAGGCACGATGTGTTCCTGTTCATGGTCGAATCGCTCCGCGACGATGCGCTGAAGCCCGACATCGCGCCGTTTTTATACCGCTTCCGCGAAGAGGAATGCCAGCCACTCCGGGAGACCTGGGCGGCCTCCAATGTAACGCATCAATCGTGGTTCTCCATCCTCAGCGGCAGGCTGCCGTTGTTCTTCAATGAAGGACGCGAGGAGAAAAAGATGCTGGCTCTGCCCGCGATTTTGAAGGCCTCGGGTTATCGCGTCGAGGCGAGGATGGTGAACGATTTCAGCTACATGGAGATGGTGCAGGCCAATTTCGGACAGCCGACGGCCGCTGATGTCATGGAGCATGTGGACCGCGACAGCCCGGAGAATTTTTTCAAGGTGCCGGAACGCGAGGTGCGCATGCTGGGCCGCCTCAAGCATAGCATCCAGAGTCGTGCTCCCGGCGGCCTGCTGGCCATCACCGGGTTCGACGCCACGCATTACAACTACAAATGGGGCACCCGCTTTCAGCCGCCGTTCGCTGACTACGAGGAGAACCCGATCTTTCCCATGCGGCCGGATGCGGACGAGGTGCGACGCATCGTGAATCGCTACTGGAACTCTGTCGCGTGGGTCGATGCCCAGCTCGCGGAGTTCATCGGCTGGCTGAAGGCGCAGGGCCGCTATGACGACGCCATCATCATCATCACCGGCGACCACGGCGAGGAATTCAAAGAGCAGGGGAGCTGGTTCCACGGCACCATGCTGAACGAGCCGCAGACCCGCGTGCCCATCCTCATCAAGTGGCCCAAGTCCGCCCCCCAGGGCAGGGGGCCGGCGGTGGCACGGGCCTCCCACCTCGACCTGCTGCCCACGCTTCTCGATGCCCTGGGCGGAGATCCCGCGCTGTGGCGTGACCTGCCGGGCATCTCGCTGCTTCATCCACCGACGGGCGACCGCACGCTGGTTCTCACCACGCACTTTTGCGGCAAAAATGGCCAGGCCATGCTGCTGCGACGCGGAGACGCGGAGGCCGCCTTTGGATGGCGGGACTTCTGGCAGCCGATCGTGCCGCGGGAGATCTGGCTGGAGCGGGCGCAAAACGTGCCCGGCATGCGTTTGGAGCCGGTGTTTGGCGATCTGATGCCGGAAATCTTCCAAAAGCTCACCCCGGATGGTGGTGAAGGGCGTTGATCAGGCTGCCTGCTCCACCGCCCACAGCATTTTCATCGCCTGCACGGCCGCTTTGACATGGTGGACCCGGAAAATCTGCGCCCCACGGCTCATCCCGGCCGCGATGCAGGCCACCGTGCCCGCATCACGCTCCACCGCAGGCACTCCGAGCACCTCACCGATGACCGTCTTGCGTGACACTGGCAGCAAAATCGGCCGCCCGAAGCGGTGCAGTCGCTCCAGATCGCGGTAGATGGTGAGATTGTCGTCCCGCTGCTTCGCAAAATCGATGCCCGGATCGAGCAGGATGTGCTCGCGGCTCAGGCCCACGCTTTCCGCCATGACCAGGCGCTGCTCAAAGTAGCGCTCCAGCGTGTCCATGATGCTCTCGTAACTCACATGGGTATGCGGCACCTTCGGCTGGCCAACACTGTGCATGATCAAAAGGGCCGCGCCATGCTCCGCACATAGTTTGGCGTTAAAGGCATCTGGCAGGCCGCTGATGTCATTGATGAGATCACCGCCGTGCGGCAGGATTTCCGCGATCACATCGGAACGCCAGGTATTGATCGAGAGCAGCGGGGCGTTGTGCCGAGCCTTCAGTTCCGGCCAGCGGGCTAGAAAAGGCTTCAAGCGGTCGATTTCTTCGTCCACGCTGATCGCCTCGCGATTGGTGCGGGCGCTTTCAGCGCCGATGTCGATGATGTCAGCACCGTCGCGAAGCTGCTGTTCCGCCTGCGCCAGCGCCTCAGTGGGGTCGAGGGTGCCGTCACCGCAAAATGAATCGTCGTTGATGTTCACGATGCCCATCACCAGCGGGCGGCGGGGAAACTCGAAAACGTGCTGTCGGGCGCGGAAGATCATGGGTTGGCACAAATGAACCATGCCTGGCAGAGAGACACGTGAATTATGGGACCCCTCAGGGAACAATCAGCTGCACTATTAACTACACACAATGCATGTAACATGGGTTTATTTGTTGTCGGTGCAGCATATTTAGATCTCCAGCAATTGCTCCAGATCTGATTCGCTTAAACCGGTCAAGACTGTCGCGTCGTCCTCCACGGTAGCTTCGATCAGGCCACGTTTTTTGACTTGGAGGGCCAGGATGCGTTCCTCGACCGTGCCGCGGGTGGCGAGGCGGAAGGCATGGACAACCCGCTGCTGGCCGAGACGGTGCGCTCGGTCGATGGCCTGGGATTCGACGGCGGGATTCCACCATGGGTCCGCCAGGATGACGTGATCGGCGGCGGTGAGGTTCAGGCCGTAGCCGCCAGCTTTGAGGCTGATGAGGAAGACGCGTTTGTCCGGCTGGGTTTGGAAGGCTTTGACCTGGCCTTCGC
>JBKCXA010000551.1:0-2469 GCA_046316935.1 Prosthecobacter sp. | reverse complement strand
TCACAGTCGTTACCGCCCAGGGCACAGTGCTCAAAACTGCCCAAAGCGCAAGAAAGTCGTCGGCCCCCCGACTGACGGCTCCAGCAATCTGCCTTGGAATCGTCCCCGTTCGTGGGAAGGCACGGCCCGCTACGGCCCGATGGTGCCGCAAAGCCGCTGATCACAGCTTCAAATCACCTCGAAAGGACGGCCGGAAGGCCGTCCTTTTTTCTGCCTGCCTAACATCGCCTTTTCCAGCACCGCCTGACCGTCCGCCAGCTTTACCACACGGTAAAAGCAGCTCGCACGCTTCGTGTGGCAGCATCCACCGCCGTGCTGCTTCACCCGTAGCACCAGCGCATCCTGGTCGCAGTCCGTGCGAATCTCCACGACCTCCTGAAACTCACCACTCGTGGCCCCTTTGTGCCACAGAGTCTTCCGGCTGCGGCTCCAATAAACCGCCTGGCCCAGTTCCAGTGTCATGCGCAGCGACTCCTCGTTCATATAGGCCAGCATCAGCGGGACGTTCGTCTCCGCGTCCACCGCCATGGCCGCGATCAAGCCATGCTCGTCAAACTTTGGCGCAAACTGCAGGCCTTCTTCGACAGCTTCTTTCGACTCACGGGGGGCAAAGGTAATCATGGGACGCTCAAGCTAGCGGCCTCCCTCCCGAATGCAAACACCACGCTTTTGGAAGCCTCGTTCGAGGCCTTCTTTGTTGCTTCACCCTCCGTTGCAAAAGCCCCTCGATGAACGATAGCCACCGACCGTGCCCACCCCACCCGACTCCTCCGCCCTGGATCGTGCCAGGAACAAAGCCTACTGGCGGCTGCTGCCGTTGCTCTTTGTCTGCTACGTCATCGCGTATGTTGATCGGGCGAATGTGAGCCTCGCGAAGCTTACGATGGCGAAGGACCTGCCGGAGTTCGACAACGCGGTCATCGGTTTCGGCGCGGGCATGTTCTTCTGGGGCTACATCCTGCTCGAGGTGCCCGGCACGCTGCTCGTCGAGCGATGGAGCGCACGGCGCATGATGTCGCGCATCATGGTGACGTGGGGCATCCTGGCCGCTCTCACCGCGGCAGTGACGACGCCAATGCAGTTCTACTGCGTGCGCTTTGGCCTCGGACTCGCGGAGGCGGGTTTCTTCCCCGGCGTCATCGTCTTCCTCACGCATTGGTTTCCGAATCGCGACCGCTCCCGTGCCGTGGCGCTGTTTTTGATCGCCACACCCGTGGCACAGATCGTGAGCCCGAAAATCTCCAACCTCCTGCTGCAAATCGGCACCGACGAAGTCATCAATGGCGTCACCGTGCATCATCCCGAGCTCCTCGGACTCGAAGGCTGGCAGTGGATGTATATCTTCTGGGGCGTTCCCGCCGTGCTGCTCGGCTTTGTCGTGCTCTACATGTTGCCGGACCGGCCGCGTGAGGCCAAATGGCTCGCCAACGACGAACGTGAAGCCCTCGAGCAGCAGCTCGAGCTCGAAAAAGCACAGCGCTCGAAAGGCAAACGCATGTCACTCGGCGAGGCGCTGCGAAATCCGAAGGTCCTGCTGCTCGCGCTGGCCTTCTGCTGCAGCGTCACCGCGAACTACGGCTACGAGTTCTTCTTCCCCAGCATCTTGAAGTCGTGGTACAAGCTCGATCTCAACGAGATCACCTGGCTCGTCATCCTGCCGCCCTGCCTCGCCCTCGGCAGCCAGTTGTTCGTCGGCTGGAATTCCGACCGCACCGGCGAGCGCCGCTGCCATGCGGCCTTTTCCATCATCATCGGCCTCGTCGCTTTAGGACTCGCGCCGCTCACGCAGGGGAATCTCGCCCTCACCATCCTGTGCTTCATGATCTTCTTCGCCGGCGTCAAAGGCTACCAACCGGCCTTCTGGGCGCTGCCCAGCCTGTTCCTCACCGAATCCGCCGCCGCGGGCAGCATCGGCCTCATCAACTCCATCGGCCAGATCGGCGGCTTCATGGGCCCATATTTGCTCGGCAGCCTCGAAAAGAGCACCGGCTCCTTCGCCACTGGCATCTACGTGCTCACCGCGTCCATGACCGTGAGCGCCGTGATCATCCTCAGCCTCGGTCTGGGCCATCGCCCTTCATCCGACGAGTCCAAATCACATCGATGAACGCTGACGATGAAATCATGCACGTCGTGCCCGTCGAGCGGCACAATGCGGTCATCGCAGCCGCTTACCTCGCCCGCGGTTACGACGAAGAGGAAACGCAATCCGCCGTGCGCATCGCGCAAAGCGCCTCGTGGCATGGCGTGCGCACACACAACGGCATCAAGGCGCTGAGCCTCGACGATCACTTCGGCTCCAAAGTCGGCGGCTGCGTGCCCCGCGCGTCGATTCAGAAGCTGCCTGGACGTTTTCCCGCCACCGAAGTCTGGAACGCGCATCGCAAACTCGGCCAGCCCGTCGCCGAGCAGGCCATCGAGACCTGCATCGCCCTCGCCGAGCGCTACGGCATCGGCCAGGTGTCCGTG
>JBKCXA010000550.1:0-5301 GCA_046316935.1 Prosthecobacter sp. | reverse complement strand
CGCAAGGCCACAACGCAGCCGAACTCGATAGCATTCCGTCTTTTTGACGCGCTTTGCTCATCTCGACGGAGCGAGATGGCTACTTTGCTTTGCTCCAAAGACGCGCTTGGTCGGCTCGGAGACCGGCTTTGACCGGGTTTTGCGCGATGTAGTCTCGCAGGCGTCGAAACTGGCCTTCGTGCCGCACGAGATGATCAAAGGCGTCCTGCTGCCAAAAACGGCCTTGAGCGCCGAGACGACGATTGATCTGCCGGGCCGTGAAGTGCTTCCAAGAGTCGCACTGATCGATCATTGCGGCCTTGTCAGGGAAAGTGGCCAGCAGATGGACGTGGTTCGGCATGATGACGAAGTCGAGCATCTCATAGCGGTCGCCATCGAAGTGAAGAAGGCTGTTGGCGACGATGTCCGCGATTTCCGGCTGGCTGAGCACGCAGGCACCGTGACTGGCATCGAGGGCCTCATGCCAGCGCGTGGTGAAGTGATCATGGTATTCGACCATCAAGTCGGGCGGAAGTTCTTGGACACGCATCTTCCACTCTTTCTGGGTGGAATCGATGCCGTGGACGTCGAGCCAGCGATTGCGATCCGCACGCCAGCTTTCAAGTACATCCTTCGGCATGGAATCCGCCGTGCGCCAAGTGATGAAGACCACGGAGCCGTCCTGCGCCCAATGCGGCAGCTTGCGCTGGGCGATGAGCAAATCGTCGTTCGGATCGAAGAAACGCATGTCGCGATGCTATGACGATCACGAAATGGCGCAAGCAAAGTAGCCATCTTGCTCCGCAAGATGAGCTGGGGGCTGTCGCCGAAGAGGAAGACGGTCGGAGTTTGGAAACGCTCGTGTTGGCGAAGCGGTGGGCTCCTCTCGCGGAGCGAGAGGGCTACTATGCTTCGCCGAAACGCCTCACTTCTTCACCGGCACCACAGGCCCCGTGCCTTGCGGGCGGCTGGTGCGCGGTTTTTCGATCTTGGTGGCGGTGGAGAGCTTCCCAGCCTCAAACGGCACCATCGCAGCCTCGGGCAGGACTTTGAGCTTCAGTTCTTTGATCTCGACGCGGTTGGGGTTGCCTTTATGGAGCTGGATGGCGAGGAGGCCCTCGAGAATGCGTTTGTCGGCGTGGTGGTCGATGAGTTCGGAGGTGGGATGGCCGTTGATGAAGTGCTGCAGGCGGTTTCCCTGCGCGATGATGACATACTCGTTCCACTGGCTCACATCGATCTTCACGGGCGCGTGCTCGCTGAGCTGCCAGAGGGCGCCATCGGGGTCGAGCATCACGTTTTTGCCATTCAGGCCGAATATGCCGCGACCGCGTTCCTCATACGTCATGCCGGTGTGCTCGATGGCGGGATGGATGTCGCACTGGTAGCCGGTGATGACCCACGGCGCGACGTCCTTCAGCTCGCGGCTGCGATACTGGATGCCGCTGTTGTTATCGCCGATGACGCGGACGGTGGCGCGAATCTCGAAGTCCTTCACTGTGCCGCCGCGCCAGATGAGGAAGCTGTTGTTCGCCATGGCCTCCGGTGTGGGATTGGTGCCGATGACGATGCCGTTTTCGACCTTCCAAAGCTTCGGATCGCCATCCCAGCCGGTGAGGTCTTTGCCATTGAACAGAGACGTGAAGCCATCATCAGCCGCGAAGACGGTGGTGGCGAGGAGTGAGAAGAGCAGGAATTTCATGGAAGGTGGAAAGCTCAGTTCAGGAGGAGATGAAACACTCGCAGCGCCGTGCCGGTGCCTTTCGGATCGTGGTCGGCAGCGAGGCGGACTTGAGCGGTGTGTTTGCCGGGCTTGAGTTGATCATCGAGGATCAGTGCCCAGGGCAGATGCAGTCCGGTGCTCCAGTGCGTGAAGGTTTCGAGCTTGCGAAACTCACCACCGTCGATGCTGAACTCGATGCGGCCGGCATCTGGACCGGCGGCGATGAAGAGGCCGCAGCCCGTGCCGGTGAAGCTGAACTCAAAGGCCGCTCCCGGCTGCGTGGCGACGAGTGCGGGCACATCCACAAAGCCTGCACGCGCGCT
The DNA here is from genome assembly GCA_046316935.1 of Prosthecobacter sp. Classification (GTDB taxonomy): domain Bacteria; phylum Verrucomicrobiota; class Verrucomicrobiia; order Verrucomicrobiales; family Verrucomicrobiaceae; genus Prosthecobacter. The sequence continues at coordinate 3,276 of JBKCXA010000550.1, read as the reverse complement.
CTTTTTGTCCGTGGGCTTCCACGCGGGCTCAAGCGTGAAGCCTTGGAGGTTCTTCGCCTCCGCGATGTTGCCGAGGCGGCCCTTCGCATAGCTTTGGGCATCGACCCTCGCAGGTAGCGCGTGCGGTTTCGCAGCATCGGCCAGAGGTTTGGCAAAGGCGGCGTCGAACATGCGGGCGATGCTGTTGGCGTAGAGTTGATGGCCAAAGGCGGATGGATGCAGGCCTTTGAAATCCTTGTCCCAGGTGAATTCGCCCGCGTCGATGCGCTCGGTGACCTCGAGCGCGAGATTCAGCGATGCATTGCCATACGCCACGGCCACTTTCTCATGCTGCGCGATGGAACCGGGCACTTTGCCCTTGTGATAGTCATCCATGTGCGGCGGCATGACGAAGTGCATGTGGATGATGTCCGTGAGCGGATTCGCCTCGCGGGCATGACGCACCACGCCCTCCATGCCACGCAGCATCTGCTCGGGATGATCCGGGATGTTTGAGCTGTCATTCACCGCGGCCTCGACAAAGAGCAGATCGACAGGCCCTTTCGACAACACATCGCGCTCCAGGCGGAACGCGTGCGGCACGGAGCCCATGGAGCCGATGCCCGCCGCGATGAACTCGAACTTCGTCTGCGGAAACTTCGCCTGGAAATACTTCATCGCATGATCCCGCCAGCCACCGCCTGCCGTGATCGAGCCGCCGAGGAAGGCGATGCGTCCGGTCTTCTCCTGCGCGAACTTCCGATGCGCGTTCGCCAATCCATCTCGCAGCTCGAAGTAGTCGTGCCCCTTCGGCAGCTTCGACGAATCATAGCGCGTGCCGGGTGGTTGCTGATTGATCGGCGGCGTCCGCGTGAGTTCCGCCGCGGAGGCGAGAAGAGGAAGGAAGAGCAGCAGGGTAAGCTTCATGAGGAAATCTTATTCGGTGGGCACCAGTTTCTCGCCGCTGGCGGGCATGGTCTTCGTCGGTTCGCCGGAGAGGAGGCCGTTTTTCACGAGGAAGCGGTCGGCAGCGATGAGCGTTACTGTTTGCCAAGGGCCGCTGTTGAAGAAGCTGTGCGACTGGCCCGGCGCGATCTGGAGATCGATGGTTTTCGTGCCGAGGGACTTCCATTTCGCATGGGCGGTGTCCCAGCCTTTCTTCCACGTGTCTTTGTCGCCAAAGAACGCAATGGCAGGCGGCAGATCGGCCTTCAAATGGCGCAAAACGTCGATCTCGGGGTCCTTGTCGTCATCGGTGGCGAAAGCGGGATTGAACCACACATACGCGACGACGCTGGTGTCGATGTCCTTCGGGTCTGCGGGGTCATTGAGGCCCGGATTCATGGTGGCGAGCGCGCTGATGTGTCCGCCTGCGCTGCCGCCACCGGTGATGATGCGTTGCGGATCAATGCCGAGCTCACCGGCGTGTTGTTTGAACCAGCGGATGGCGCTTTTGGCGTCGGTGACGCAGACTCGCTTCCGTGTTTCGCCTGCGGGCAGCTTTTTGGCATCCGCCGCGCTGAGCATCTGATACTCCGCCGTGGCACAGACGAGTCCGCGACTGGCAAAGTAGGCGCAGGCGATGCGAAACTGCCCCAGCGAGCCTCCACCCCACGCACCGCCGTGGAAGAGGATCATGCCGGGCGCCTTCGCTTTTGCGGGATCATGATTCGGCGGGAAGTAGATCTCCATCTGGCGCGGTTTGCCGGCGCTCTCTTTATAGACATAGACTTTGCCGGGAGGCGCGTCGGCACCCATAGCGGATTTTTTCTTGGCGGTGGTTTGGGCAAGCACCGGAGCAGCGAGAAGCAAAAGGAGCGGGAGAAGGCGGTTCATGGGATGTGGGGATGATTATTTCAGTGCTGACTCGATGGCCTTGGCGACGGTCTCGCCGAGAAAATCGTAGCCTTGGGCGTTGAAGTGGACGTCGTCGGGATTCTGCATGGTGGCCAAGTGAGGCGTGATGGCGCTGAAAAGATCGTCGATGGCGATGCCCTGTTTCTTCATCACCTCCGCCGCGGCCGCGTTGCGCTCCAGGATTGGCGCGGCTTTGTACTGGCCGTTCTTCGTGTCAGGGCAGGGCGTGCTGCTGGCCCAGACCAGCTTCGCGCCGGTCTTTTTCAGACGTTCGATGAGCTGCTCGAGCCGCTGCTGGTAGTCGGTGATGGGCGTATTGCGGTCATGGATGCCAAAATTGAAGTGAATGAGGTCCCACTTCCCATCGCCGAGCCAGACCTCGATGTTTTTCAAACCGCTCGCCGTGGGGCCGCAGTTCGCCGGGGCACGATGCACATTCACCTGGCCCGCGAGGGCCTTGCGCACCGCCTGCGTGTAGCCGCGGGAGACGGAGTCGCCGATCAGCAGCACGCGGGGCAGCTTCGGATCATCCTGCACGAAATCCCAGGCACTGGACCGTCCGGCGATCTTTTCGCGCTTGTGGATGGGCAGGTAAAAGCCTCCCAACTGGTCCTGCAGCACGCGTTCCCAGGCCTGCTGGTCCGGCGGGAGCTTTGCGACGAGGGCCTGATATCGCTCCTCGACCACCGCGTCAGCCTTCGCCTTCTGCACGGCCGCCTCAGCGGCATTCGTCGGCTCGCCCTTGGGCGGATTGGTGGAGGTCTGTGCCAGGGCGAGGCAGGGCAGAAGCAGGGCAAAAAGGAATCTCATGCACCATATTCAACGCACGATGATGCCACCCTCCTTGCCGATATTTGATGACGCATGACCAGCAAACACCGCGAAGTCCCTTCTCGTGACCAGGCATCCACGGACAAACACGGCACCGTGAATGCGTAGTCCAGGCATGAGGCCCTTCTTGATCTTTTTTGCCGTCGCCAGCAGCTTCGCCGCTGAGCCCATCGACATCGGCTCGCGTCGCGAGTTGTTCGTGGATGATTTTCTCATCGAAAAGCTCACCGGCAAGGCCGAGCAGCGCCTGCATCAGCCGCAGCCGAAGGAGATCGCCATCACGCATGACGCGCCGTGGGAGGGCAGTGGCAGCGGCTACCACAGCATCTTCAAAGACGGCGACAAATACCGCATGTATTACAAATCGTGGCAGCTCACCGTCACCGCTCCCGGCAAGGTGAACACGGGCGAGCATCCGCTCTTCACCTGCTACGCCGAGAGCGATGATGGCATTCATTGGCGCAAACCGGAGCTGGGCCTCTTTGAGTACAAGGGGTCCAAGGCCAACAACATCGTCCTGGCGCCCGGAATGATGGGGGCCGCGAAGCCTGATCCGGGGCACATCGCCGTGTTCAAGGATGACAATCCCGCCGCGAAACCCGAGTCGCG
>JBKCXA010000549.1:0-9340 GCA_046316935.1 Prosthecobacter sp. | reverse complement strand
GCAGTCAGCACTCGCCCCACAGCTCTTTCAGCCCGCCTTCTGCGTGAACTCGCCAGCCTTCCATGGGAATCGCTGGATCGCTTGATGCCGAAAATCGAGGCTCTCCGCCTTCGCAAGCATCCTCGCGTTCTGCCATCACGGGAGGCTTCATTACTCAAACAGGTTCAACGGGGGCTTCCTGCCCGCCTGCAAAACGAATTTGCCACCCTCAGCGCCCGCAAGGACAGCGGAAGTCTCACTTCCGAAGACAGACAACGCCTTTCAGGCTTGGCTTCGGAGATCGACTCACATCAAGCACGGCATGTCCAGGCATTGATCGCGCTGGCTGCCATCCGCCGCACCACCGTGCCCGCACTTGCTCGGCAGCTCGGCCTTCCCCGAAACTAGTCTCGCATGGAGCCACGCGTCAAAGTGCCAGCAAAGCTGCGCAAGACCGTCTTCGCCAGAGCCGGGCATTGCTGCGAATATTGCCAGACACCTGAGGCTCTCTCCGCGAGCCCGTTCGTGGTTGAGCATATTCTTCCGCTCGCGGCGGGTGGAAAGTCCACTCCCTCAAACCTCGCCTGCGCCTGCCACGGATGCAATCTGCTCAAATCAGACCATGTCACAGGCTTGGATGGACTCACCGGAATGCAGACCACCCTTTTTCACCCAAGACGCGACAATTGGTGCGAACACTTTCGCTGGAGCCACCATGGCGAGGAGATCATCCCGCTGACCTCCACCGGCCGGGCAACCATTCACCGGCTCGATCTCAATCGCACTGGCTTGAGAAATCTCCGACGTCTCCTGCGCCAGGCAGACAAATCCTTCCCACGTCTTTAGCCTTCAGCTGGCACCGGAGGTGGCGGCACCACAGCCAGCGGAGCCACGATGTTCACCGGCCAGGGCGCAAACTTCTCAATGATGCCCGGAGCCAGCTCTTTGCCACTCTCGTAAGCCTTGCGGAACATCTCCAGCTTCGCGTCGATGTTATCCACATGATGCAAGGCCACCGCCTCCGGCGTTTTCGGCAGCACCGGCGATCCAAACTCCAACGCCCCGTGATGCGCCGCGATCAGATGCAGCAGATGCAGCCGCACCCCATCCGATGCCGGCTCCACATGCACCCACTCCGCCGCTTCCGGGCGCTCCATCAGCTCACGCCATAGCTTGTTCACCACCTCCAAGCCCAGCGGGATGTGCCCCAGCATCTCCGCCGTGAGGTTGTATGGCTGCGCAAAGCTGTTCTCCGCATGCACATTCTCCCAAAGCTTGCCGCAATCGTGAAACAACACGCCAGCAATCATGAGATCGCGATTCAGCGCTGGATACACACCGCAGATCGCCACCGCGCAGCGCATCATCTGCGCCACATGCTCCACCAGGCCGCCACGACGCGCATGATGGTTCCTCCGAGCCGCCGCGGTGCGTTTGAACCTCTCACCATGCTTCTCCAAAAACATCGCACAGAGCACGTTCAGCCTCGGATCGCGGATTTCAGTAGTGAAGCGCACGATCTCGTCATAGTCCGCCCTCTGCCGCGTGGCGAGTTCGGGGTCACCATTCAGCAGCGCCTGCCGTTCCTCCTCGCTCAAAAGCCGCAAACGCGGCTGCTTCGGCTCCAGGCCATACTTGCCCGTATCCATCCACTGCGCCGCCAGCTCGATGAAAGCACCGCGAGTCAGCTGCCCCGCATCCAGAAACATCGGGTTGTTGTCAAAAACACGCCACACCATCGAATCCGCCGCGTCCGCCAGCTTCAGTTCCACATACGGAGCCCCCGTGCTCGTCGTCCGCTCCATTTTTTGCTCCACCTGCACATGCACGCGATACGGCTGCGCCTGAGCGGAGGCGATCTGCTTCAACTGTGAAAGCGTGAGCAAGTCCAGGTCGTGGTCGTCATTCATCCGGCGAGGCTAGCGTGACCCTCACGCCCTGTCATCCATCTTCACGACGGCATCGCCTCCACCATCCGCCTGCCCACTTCCTCGCACAGGCCGATGAAGGTGCGCTCCGGCAGGTTCATCGGTCGCCCCTTCAGCGTCGAGACGACCCAGCGGCGCTTCAGTTTGCCTTTCGGCAGGGCGAGCGGCACGAGCTGGCCGGCTTCGATCTCGTTCTTGGCGATCCACCTTGCCGCGATGGCGACACCGATGCCGAGCTTGGCGAGTTCTTTGGTCGCTTCGGAGCTGCCGAGTTCGATGAAGTTATTCAAGCGCACGCCTTGCTTCATAAAATAGTCCTGCGTGAGGGCGAAGTTGAGGCTGTTGCGGCTGGCGACGATGAAGGTCTCGTTCGCGGCCTCTTTGAGCTTCGGTGCTTTTTGTGCCCACGGATGCAGCGGCGAGACGAGGAACTCCAGTTCGTCGTCAAAGATGGCGTGGCAGCTCAGTTTGGCGGTTTCTGCTGGTTTGAGGCTCACGGTGATGTCCACCTGGTTTTTTTCGAGCTTCTCGATCGTGTCCGGCGTCTCGCCTGTCACCACTTTGATCTCATATTGCGGGAAGCTCTCTTTGAACTCGCGAAAGACCGTCGGCAGGATGAACTGGGCCGCGGCGGTGGTGCAGCCGATGCGCAGCTTGCCACGCGGCGTCTGATCCAGCGTGCCGAGGATGCTCCTGGCGGCGCTCATGCTTTGCAGGATGTTCTCCGCGTGCGGCAGCAGCTCACGGCCGGCATGCGTGAGGTGCACGCTTTTGCCCTGGCGGTGGAAAAGCTGCGTGCCGAGGTCGTTTTCGAGCGACTTGATCGCGTGGCTGATGGCACTCTGCGTGAGGTGCAGCTCACGGCCTGCCTGCGTGAAGCTGCCGCTGCGGGCGAGGCAGATGAAGGCGCGGAGCTGGCGGGAATCGATGGCGTGTTCCATGAATGCCATTCATACATCAGGTGAAAAACATTGCGCGTTGTTTCTGCATGGATCTGGCACGCTGGCACCACGGCTGCTTTGTGATCGGGCGTCATGCCAAACGCCGCTTCCAGTTCCAAAGCCACCCTCAGCGGGGTCGTGCAGCCGGTGCGCATCGGGTTCATCCCGCTCGCCGATTGCGCTCCGCTGCTCGTCGCGCGGAGCCGGGAGTTGTTCCGCAAACATGGCGTTCGAGTTGAGTTAAGTTGTGAGGTCGGATGGGCCACCATTCGGGAAAAGCTGCTCTACGGCCAGGTGGATGCCGCCCATGCCATCGCCGGTCTCGCGCTGGCGATGCGCCTCGGGCTCAGCACGCCGCCATGCCGCGTGGTGGCCCCATTCGTCTTCAATCTGCATGGCAACGCCATCACCCTCAGCCGCGATCTTTGGAACCGCGGCGTGCGCGATGCCGCCAGCCTGAAAAAACTCATCCGCAGCAGCACGAGCCGGAAATTCACCTTCGGCATGGTGTCTCGCTATGCCACGCACTTCTTCCTGCTGCGCCAGTGGTTGACCGCGGGCGGCATCGATGTGGACAAAGAGGTGCGCATCGTCGCGCTGCCGCCCACGCAGATGGCATCCAGCCTCGAAGCAGGCCTCATCGATGGCTACTGCGTCGGAGAACCGTGGAACTCCTTTGCCGTGGAGCGTGGCACCGGCTGGATTGCCGCGACGAGCGAGCAACTCGCGCCCGGACATCCTGAAAAAGTGCTGCTCACCACCGAGACCTTCGTCGAACGGCACACCGATGAGATGCGTGCCATCATCGCCGCGCTGCGTGAGTCCTGCGAATACTGCGATGCGAAGGAAAATCGCTCCGAGGTGGCCCACATCCTCGCGGAGAGCGGCTACTTCGCGGGCAACGAGGCCATCTTGAAGCGTTCACTCGTCGGCCCGCTCCAGCTTGGCACCGAGAACTCGGCCGAGGCATCCCACTGTCACAACTTCCATCGCCGCGAGGCCAATGAACCGACCTCCGAACGCGGACGCTGGCTCATCGATGAATTCATCGCGCATGGCCTGCTCACGCCCGCACAACGCGCCGAGGCCGCCGCCGCCCTGCGCGACTGCTGGACCTCCAGCGCCCTCCCTCTTCCCGAAGCACCCGCCGCCGCACCCAAACCTGCCACCAAGCCCAAGAAACGCTCAACACTCGCCCACGCATGAACACCGCCACTCCGCTCACCCGTCGCTCCATCCTCCGCCAGGCTGGTCTCGGCGCTCTCCTCTCCGGCCTGCCCTCCGGCTGGGTCGGCTCCGCCTATGCCGATGACTCGCCCGAAACGGCCGATCTCAAATTCGGCATCATCGCCCTCACCGATTGCTCGCCCATCGTCATCGCGCATGAGAAGGGCCTCTTCAAAAAATACGGCATCAATTCCACCGTGAGCAAAGGCGCAAGCTGGGCCGCCATCCGCGATTCGCTCTCGAATGGCGACATCCAGGCCACGCACATGCTTCTCGGCATGCCCATCGCCTCCACCATGGGCCTCGGCGGTGCACCGAAGAAGCCGATGGTCGTGCCGTGGATCATGAACCGCAACGGCCAGGCCATCTCGCTCGCGAATTCACTCAAGGGCAAGGTCACCGATGATCCGAAGGCACTGAAACCCTTCGTCGATGAAGCCAAGGCCAAAGGTACGCCAATGACCTTCGCGATGACTTTCCCGCCAGGAACACACGCCATGTGGATCCGCTATTACCTCGCCGCAGGAGGCATCAATCCGGGCGACGCCGCTGGCGCTGGCGCGGATGTTTCCCTCATCACCGTGCCGCCTCCTCAGATGGTCGCGAACATGAAGGTTGGCAAGATGGACGGCTTCTGCGTCGGCGAACCTTGGAACGCCAAGACCATTGCTGAGGACATCGGCTTCACCTCCATCACCACGCAGGCGATTTGGAAGGATCATCCGGAAAAGGTCTGCGCCTTCACCGAGGAGTTCACCGCCAAAAATCCGAAGACCGTCAAAGCCGTGCTCAAAGCCCTCCACGAGGCCAGCGTGTGGCTCGACAAGATGGATAACCGCGAGGAGCAGGCCAACATCGTCAGCGCCGCCACCTACATCAACTGCCCGCCTGAGACCATCCTCGGCCGCCTCCAAGGCAAATACATGATGGGCGACGGCCGCAAGTTCAAAGACCCGAACTACATGATCTTCAGCGATCGCAACTGCAACTACCCGCAGGCCAAGTATGCCAAGTGGTGGCTCACGCAGCTTCGCCGCTGGGGCTTCGTCGAAGGCGCTCCCGACTATGAAGGCGTCGCGAAGCAGGTCATGCGCTCCGACATCTACGAAGAGGCCATGAAGGAAATCGGCTACGCCCACGGCGGTGCTGATACCAGCGCCGAAACCCTCTTCGACGGCGTGAAGTTCGATCCGACTGCCGACCTTGAAGCCTACGCCGCGTCCTTCGCGGTGAAGACGATCAAAGGATAATCATCTCAACGGACCGATCCGGCAGCTCCGTCGGATCGGTCTGATTTCCCTCATCAAGCCGCCGCTATGAACATCCTCATTCAGAAATACAAACTCGACTCCATCTTCCTGCCTCTGCTGGCGATTCTCGTCACCTGCATCTTCTGGTATGCCATCGCGGGAAAGTCGGTCGTGACCGAAAAAGTCGATGACTTCGGCGACAAGATCAAAATCACCAAACGTGAAGGCCTCTCCGCGGATCTGCCAACCCCTGCTGAAACTTGGACGGCCAGCAAGCCCTACATTGTTGAGCCTTTTGCAAAGCGCGGCGAACTCGATCAGGGCATTTTGCGCTTCACCTGGATGTCGCTCGTGCTTGTGGCGCAGGGTTACCTCATCGCCCTCGTCATCGGCACGCCGATCGGCTTCTTCCTCGGCCTCTCGGAGCAATTCACGAAAGCCTTTGATCCAATCATTCAGGTGCTCCGACCCGTTTCACCGCTCGCCTGGTTGCCACTTGGCATGATTCTCTTCAGCGGCGTCAAAATCATGGATGGAGACGGTCGCACGACCTTCGGAGCCTCCGATGCCGCCGCGCTCTTCACCATCGCCATCTGCGCCATGTGGCCGACAGTCATGAATACCGCCGTCGGCGTCCGCGCCGTGCCGGTGGACTACCTGAACGTCGCCAAGGTGCTCAAGCTCTCGAAGTGGAAAACGCTCTGGAAGGTCCTCGTGCCCGCCACGCTGCCCTACATGTTCACCGGCTTCCGTTTGAGCCTCGGTATCGCCTGGCTCGTCATCGTGGCCGTCGAGATGCTGACCGGCCGACCCGGCGTCGGCGGCTTCCTCTGGCAGCAATACAACGCCAACAGCTACGCCCACATCATCCTCTGCATCCTCACCATCGGCGTCATCGGCTACGTCCTCGACCGTCTGATGAGCGTCGTCGAAGGTCGCTTCAAGACCGCCTAAACCTCCAATCTGATCATCATATGCCGCTTATCGAGATCAAAGGAGCATCCAAAGGCTTCGGACACAACGGTTCACGGACCGAAGTTCTCAAGAACATCAACTTGAGCGTCGAAGAAGGCGAGTTCGTCGTCATCGTCGGCTATTCAGGCTCCGGTAAGAGCACGCTGATCAATTTGATCTCCGGCTTGGTAAAGCCTGACACCGGCGAAGCGCTCATCGAAGGCAAAAAGATCACCGAACCCGGTCCAGATCGCGGTTTGGTCTTCCAGAACTACTCGCTGCTTCCATGGCTCACGGTGGAGGAAAACATCGCGCTCGCGGTGGATGAGGTTTTCAAGGATTGGAGCCCCGAACAGCGCAAAGAGCATGTGAAGAAGCACATCGCGATGGTGAAGCTCAGCCACGCAGCACACAAGCTGCCCAAAGAGCTCTCCGGCGGCATGCGGCAGCGTGTTTCCGTCGCTCGCACACTCGCGATGAACCCGAAGGTGCTGCTCATGGACGAGCCTTTGAGTGCTCTGGATGCGCTGACCCGTGCGCAGCTTCAGGACGAGATCAGTGACATCTGGATGAACAACAAAACCACCGTCATCTGGATCACGAACGACCCCGATGAAGCCATTTTGGTCGCCGACAAGGTCATTCCACTGCTTCCCACCGCACCCGCCACATTAGGCGAGCCGATGATCATCGACCTCGAGCGACCTCGCGACCGCCGCAGCATCAATCACGATCCCAAATTCAAAAAACTGCGCACGCAGCTCATCACTACGCTGCTCGATGCTAAAGGCCGCACCAAGTCGAAGACCAGCCTCAAACTCACGCTGCCGGACATCCTGCCCGAAGACCTCACCACCGTGAACACCCTGCAATTCCTCAACCGCAGCGGACCCAAACGCCGCACCGCCGAAAAACGCGAAGAAGTGGAGGTGGCCGCATGAGCACGCACAAGCTCCCCATGCTCGAATTGGACCGTCTTTGGAAGACCTACGACACGCCCAAAGGTCCAGCCACCATCGTCAAAAACTTCAATCTCAAGCTCAAGGAGGGCGAGTTCGCCACGCTCATCGGCCACAGCGGTTGCGGCAAAAGCACCGTCCTCATGATGGTCGCCGGTTTGAGCGATCTCTCGAAGGGCAACATGATCCTCGCCGGCAAAGAAGCCGTCGGTCCGGGGCCTGATCGTGGCATCGTCTTCCAATCGCCCTGCCTGCTGCCGTGGATGAGCGCCTTTGAAAACGTCATGCTCGGCGTGAACCAGGTCTATTTCACCGCCAGCAAGGCTGAGAGACGCCAGATGGCCGAGTATTACCTCAGCATCGTCGGCCTCGCCGATGCCATGCACAAATACCCCGGCGAACTTTCGCAAGGTATGCGCCAACGCGTCGGCATCGCCCGCGCCTTCGCTTTGCAGCCGAAGATGCTCCTGCTCGACGAGCCCTTCGGGATGCTCGACTCCCTCACGCGCTACGAGCTTCAAGAAGTGCTCCTCGAACTCTGGCGCCGCAATCGCATCACCACCCTCATGGTCACGCATGATGTCGATGAGGCCATCTTCCTCTCCGACCGCGTCGTCATGATGACCGACGGCCCCGAAGCCGAGGTCGGCGACATTTTAAAGATCCCCTTCGAGCGTCCCCGCAGCCGCAAAGAGATCATGGAAGACCCTCGCTACTACGAACTCCGCGAGCACCTCATCACCTTCCTCAACGACAAATCCCACATCCGCCCGAGCAAAGAACCCCAGTTCCAACCCTCGCCCGACATGGCCGCCGAAATGGCTATGCACGCGGTCGCAGCTTGAGCCGGCGCACTGGTAATACGGGCAAAAACACGCGACAGCGTCTTGGAGTGCGGCGGCAGAGATACCGGGGCCACCCGGTATCGGCGACGCCGCCGTCGTGCTCTGGTAAAAGGTTCTGAGGACGAAGCACGCTGTTCGGCATACAAGAGAAGAGTAGCCAGCGACTGGACGGCCTTTTGGCACTGAGTACGACTGATTTCCAAGTTGCTAGAAGTTAGTTGGCGGCATTAACTTGGAAATATGAACACGTTGAACCTAAATGTTTTGCACGGCGAGGTCGCTGGCGGCGCGGTGCGTCTAGAGCGCGGCGCTCGGCTTCGTGAGGGTGCCCGCGTGCTGGTGATGCCGCTGGAGTGGCTGAAGTCCAAGATGGGACCGCAGCAGCCCTCGGGGCGGAGCACCAAACAGCGCCGCAAATTCCATTCTGAAGACTTGGTCGGCTGCCACACGGGAGATGGAGTGGCCGCGACGAACATCACAGTGCGCGAGCGGTTGCGCCGGAAGGCCCGCTGAACTCTCTCTCCGCCGCTCCAATGAAGCATTTCGCTGACACTGGCCTCATCGTGGGCCTGCTGACACGCAATGACCCTTATCATGCCTGGCGGCACAGGAATTCCGCGCACATGCCCCATTCCATGTCTGCGAAGCCGTTTTGGTGGAAGCAGCCAGCTTCTTTCCAGACCCGACCTTGGTGCTTCGCCTGGTGGAACGAGGCGATTTGATCTTGGACGTCTCTTTCTCGCTCGAAGCAGAACTGGCATCGGTGCTCGCGCTCGCTGCCAAGTATGCTGACCGCCCCATGGATCTCGCGGATGCCTGTCTCGTGCGCATGATGGAGCTGACGGATCGCTGCAAGCTTTGGACCGTGGATCGGGCGGACTTCTCCGCCTACCGCCGCCACGGGAAGAAAATCATCCCGTGTGTGTTTCCGCCGCTTTGAGTGCGGTGATTGCTCTGCCTCAAGCTCTCAAACCAAGAAAAGCTGCCAGCGACTTAGCGGCTAGTTTGGCACTGCGTCCTTCGCTAGACAGAATTTGCAGCTTCCCCACCTCGCGATCGGCTTTGAGGTCGGCGTGGCCGGTGAAGCGGGTGCCGTTCAGGAGTGGGAGCGCGTAATAGCCGCGATGTCGCTTCTGCGGCGGCACATAGACTTCCCAGCGGTAGTCGAAGGCCCACAACTGCTCGGTGACTCGGCGGTCGTAGATGATGGGATCGAGCGGAGCGATCAAAAGCGGCTCTGAATTGCTCAGCGGGCTG
>JBKCXA010000548.1:0-3606 GCA_046316935.1 Prosthecobacter sp. | reverse complement strand
GTATTGGATGACCAATACCGCCCATTTTTTTATACAAAATCCGTGATCGAGCCGAACTCGGCGTCGAAGAGGCGGCGGTAGGTGCGGAAGGCGAAGCGGTCGGTCATGTTGGCGATCCAATCGCAGACGAGGCGGGCGCGGGTTTTGGCATCCGGCGCGGCGGCGATCTCGCTTTCGAGGGCTTCGGGCATCAAACGGAGGCCTTTGGGCTGGGCGGGCTCGATGTAGCGATCCCGAAGGACGCCGAAGAGCTGCTGGAGGATGTGATCGGCCTTGTGATCGAGCTGCTGGAGCTGCGGGCTGCGGAAGACGAGCTCGAGGGAGATCTTTTTGTGCAGATCGGCGCGGGCGCGCAGCGCCGGGTCGATCTGAAGCTCGAACTGATGCCGCTGGGTGCTGGCGCTGAGGAAGTTCGCGGTGGGGACGAGCTTCGTGGCGCGGATGCAATCGCCGATGAGGCGGTTGAGGCGGCCTTCGACGCGGTCTTCACGCATGGCTTTGCACAGGAAGGCGACCCACTCGGCCTGTGAGGCATCGAGGGGGTGTTTTTCGGCCCAGCGTTCCAGATGGGTGACGTTGATGAAACCGGCGCGGATGCCATCGGCGAGGTCATTGAGCGAGTAGGCGGTGTCGTCCGCCCAGTCCATGATCTGGCATTCGATGCTCTTGAAGCCGTTGCGTGCCTTGCCGGGTGTGAGCTCGACAGGGAAGGCCTGGCCGCCCATGGCGAAATCGAGCCACGTTTCCTGGTCGTCGTAGAGGTAGTGGTTGGTTTTACCGGCGGGGCGCTCGGTGAAGAGGGTTTTGTATTTGAGCACGCCATCGAGCAGCGCCCGCGTGGGGTTCATGCCAGCGCGGCCTTCGCTAAAGAGAGTCTGCGTGAGGATGCGGAGGGTCTGCGCATTCCCCTCAAAGCCGCCGTAGGGCTCCATGAGGCGGTGCAGCGTGCGCTCGCCCGCATGGCCGAAGGGCGGGTGGCCGAGGTCGTGGCTCAAGCAGGTGCTTTCGACAAGATCGGGATCGATGAAGCACTCGTCATCGAGGATGTCGCGCTGCTGGCGCAGCCACCCGCAGATGCTGCGGCCGATTTGCGCGACCTCGATGCTGTGCGTGAGCCGCGTGCGGTAGAAGTCGTATTCGCCGGAGAGGAAGACCTGCGTCTTGCTCTGGAGACGACGGAAGGCGCTGCTGTGGATGATGCGGTCGCGGTCGATCTGGAAGGCGCTGCGATACTCGCCGTCGAAGACTTTCCGCTCGTGGAGCGTGGCGGTGTCGAAGGCGTTGTAGAAGCGGTTGGCGGGCATTGCGGGCGCGAGGCTAGCGCAGGATTCCCCGCGGCGGAAACATGAAATATGGACGCAACATCCTTCCCTGGCGGCCTGTTTCAGCGCCCGCCCGCCATGAAACCGCTGCTTCTGCTGCTCTCCCTGCTCCTCGCCTGTCACCCGGCCCTCGCGGCACGGCCGAATGTCCTCTTCATCTACGCCGACGACTGGGGCTTTGGCGATCTCGCCTGCCATGGGCATCCGCATTTGAAGACGCCGAACCTCGACCGGCTCGCCCGCGAGGGCACGGACTTCCATCAGTTCACCGTGTGCAATCCGGTGTGCTCGCCCAGCCGCACGGCCATCGTCACCGGGCAGTATCCGGCGCGGCATGGCGTGCATCAGCACTTCGCGGGGCATGCGGAGAATGTCGCTCGTGGCATGCCGGACTGGCTTGATCCAAAGGCACCGCTGCTGCCACGCGTGCTGCATGAGGCTGGTTACGCCACCGCGCACTTTGGCAAGTGGCACCTCAGCGGCCAAGGCCAGGGCATCGAAGCGCCGCTGCCTGCTGAATACGGCTACGACGAGGCGGCGGTGTGGACGGGCCCGGGCAAAAGCGTCTTCGAAGGCAGCAGCGTCGATGGCAAGGCCGGCAGTGCGCACGATGCCGTCGGTGCCTCCTTCCAGACCATCGCTGCCACGGATCACGCGGTGCGTTTCATCCGCGAGCACCACGACAAGCCCTTCTACCTCAATCTCTGGATTCATGAGACGCATCACCTCGTCTCCGCCACGGACGAGGACAAAAAAGAGTATCCCGACACCGCCGAGCCGCAGCGCACCTACTACAGCGCCGTCACCCGCGCGGACAAGCAAATCGGTCGTCTGCTCGCGCTGCTTGATGAACTCAAACTCGCACAAAACACGCTCATTTTCTTCAGCAGCGACAACGGCCCCGAGCACTCGCAGCCCGGAGCGAAGGACAAGCTCTACCACAGCGTCGGCACCACCGGCGGACTCAAAGGCCAGAAGCGCAGCCTCTACCTCGGCGGCGTGAACGTGCCCTTCCTCGTCCGGTGGCCCGGTGTGGTGCCCGCAGGCCGTGTGGACAAGACCAGCGTGCTCGCCGGAGTCGATGTGATGCCCACGATCCTCGCCGCGCTTGAGGTGAAAGCACCCGCCGGTTATCAAAGCGATGGCATCAACGTGCTCGCCGCGCTCCAAGGCGAGTCCTTCAAACGCGAAGCACCCGTCTTCTGGGAATGGCGCGGTCCGCACAGCAAGGAGGTGGACTGGCCCACGCACTCCGTGCGCGATGGTGACCACGTTTTGATCCACAACGAGGACTTCACCCGCGTGGAGCTCTACAACGTCATCACCGACCGTGGCCAGCAGCACGACATCGCCTCGCAGAACCCGGAGATCGTCACCGCGCTCAAAGCGAAGCTCGATGCGTGGCGTAAGACGCTCCCCACGCCCTTCAAACAGTCCGGCAGCCGCGCCGCGGCCCTCAAAC
Organism: Prosthecobacter sp.; assembly: GCA_046316935.1. Classification (GTDB taxonomy): domain Bacteria; phylum Verrucomicrobiota; class Verrucomicrobiia; order Verrucomicrobiales; family Verrucomicrobiaceae; genus Prosthecobacter. The sequence continues at coordinate 822 of JBKCXA010000548.1, read as the reverse complement.
CAACGCCAGCAGCGAAAAAAGCGCCCGTCGTGGACCGCGCCGCCGCTTTCCAGCGCTGGGACAAAAACACCGACGGCATTCTCACCCTCGAAGAATACACCAACGGCCTCGCGAAGAAGGAAGACGCCCCGAAACGCTTCAAGGCCTTCGATCAGGATGAAGACGGCAAACTGACCCGCGAAGAGTTTGTCGGAGCGAAGTGAGCCGATCGGTCGTTACGCCAACGACGGGGCGTCAGCAAAGTAGCCATCTCGCTCCGCGAGATGAGCCGAAGACATTCGACAACACCCCGGCAGCGAAATCTGCTGGCGCGGGGTGTTTGCCATACGCTGGGTTCCTCTCGCGGAGCGAGAGGACTACTTTGCTTCGCCCAATTGGAATCGATCAACCGAGCGCTTCGAGCATCACCTTGAGCTTTGCGAGCTTGTCTTCCCAGTCGGTCTTCCGCTGCTGATGCTCGTCGAGCACCTTCTGCGGGACTTTGGAGGTGAAGTTCGTGTCGGCGAGCTTGGCGGTGACCTTTTCGAGCTCGGATTCGACTTTGGCGACTTCTTTGCCGACGCGGGCGCGTTCCGCTTCGACATCGATGAGGCCGTCGAGAGGCAGGAAAAGCTCTCCCAGAGGCGTGAGGGCCGCTGGAGTGCCTTTTTTCGGCTGGAAGGCCGAATCGACCTCCAAAGGCTCCGCATTGAGAAGGATGCGCAGGACCTCGATTTCGTGCGCGGGCAGCTCGGAGGCCGGTTTGAGCACGAAACGCACCTTCTTGTTGATGTTGAAGGTGCTCTTGAGGCCGCGACCCAGCTCGACGGCCTTGTACTTGTC
>JBKCXA010000547.1:0-9451 GCA_046316935.1 Prosthecobacter sp. | reverse complement strand
GGCTACGACATGAAAAAGCTCATCCGCACCATCGTCACGAGCACGACTTACCAGCTCAGCGCCGTGCCGAATGCGCACAACGCCAAGGATCGCCAAAACTTCAGCCGCTACTACCCGAAACGCCTCAACGCCGAGGTGCTCTACGACGCCGTGAACACGCTGCTCGATGTGGAGAGCAACTTCGCCGGTCAAGCCCCTGGCACCCGCGCCGTGGCGCTGCCGGACAACAGCTACAACCAGAGCACCTACTTCCTCAGCGTCTTCGGCCGCCCGGATTCATCCAGCGCCTGCGAATGCGAGCGCACCCAAGAAGCCAGCCTCGCGCAAAGCCTGCATCTCCTGAACGCCGCCGACATCCAGACCCAGCTCGCCCGCGGCAACGGTCGCGCCGACATGCTCACGAAAGACACGCGTCCCGACGACGACAAGATCACCGATTTGTATCACATCGCCCTCAGCCGCGACCCAAATGCCGAGGAAGTGAAATTCGCCCGCGGCCACCTGGAGAAGAAAACCAAGTCCAAAACCGGCGACGAGGCCTTCAAGGGCAAGAAAGAGGCCTATGAAGACATCCTCTGGGCCTTGCTGAACACGAAGGAGTTCCTGTTCAATCATTGATCGGGCCGCCGGGCGATAGGAGCGGCGCTTTCCAGCGTCTTTTCCATGCCCCATGTCTCTTCGCGCCGTCACCTCCTCCCTCCTGTTTGCCGCCACGGCCTCCGCCGCAGGCAAGCTCGACTTCAATCGCGACATCCGCCCCATTCTGAGCGACAACTGCTTCGCGTGTCACGGCTTTGACGCAAAGAAGCGCAAGGCGGATCTCCGGCTCGACACGCCCGAAGGCGCCTTCACCGCGATTGAGGGAGCCTTTCCCATCAAACCAGGCGATCCGGAGGCCAGCACGGTGCTCCAGCGCCTCCTCACGCATGATGAGGACGAACTCATGCCGCCGCCGGAGACGAACAAAAAGGTCACGCCCGCCCAGGTCGAGATCCTGCGCCGCTGGATCCAAGAAGGCGCGGAATACAAGAAGCATTGGAGCTTTGAAGCACCGGTGAAAATGGACCCGCCAAAGGTCAGCGGCCCGGTGCGGAATGCGATTGATGCCTTCATTCAGGCTCGTTTGGCCGAAGAAGGCCTCAAAGCGGCTCCAACAGCCTCCAGAGAAAGTCTCATCCGCCGTGTGACGCTCGACTTGACCGGGCTGCCGCCGACTCCCGAGGAAATCGATGCCTTCTTGTCCGACTCGTCGGACGCGTCTGACCCGTCCGACCCTGCCTACGACCGCCTCGTGGACCGCCTATTGAAATCCGAACGCTACGGCGAGCACATGGGCCGCCATTGGCTGGATGTGGCCCGCTATGCCGATACGCATGGTCTGCACCTCGATAACGAGCGCAGCATGTGGCCCTACCGCGATTGGGTGGTGCGTGCCTTCAATCAAAACGTGACGTTCGATCAGTTCACGATCTGGCAGCTCGCCGGCGACCTGCTTCCAAATGCCACGATGGAGCAAAAGATCGCATCGGGCTTCAACCGCTGCAACGTCACCACCAGCGAGGGCGGCAGCATCAATGAGGAGTTCATCTTTCGCTATGCTGTGGACCGCACGGATACCACCGTGGCCGTGTGGATGGGACTCACCGCGGGCTGCGCCGTGTGCCATGATCACAAGTTCGATCCCATCACGCAGAAGGAATTTTATTCGATGTATGCCTTCTTCAACAGCGCCGCCGATCCGGCGATGGACGGCAACATCCTCCTCACCCCGCCAACGCTGCGCCTGAGCACGCCGGAGCAGGCCAAGCAGCTCACCAGCTACGAAAAGGACATCGCCGCCACGCAGTCAAAGATGCGCGAGGCCATCGCGAAGCTCAATTATACGGACCCCGCCACGCTCACGCCTCCGCCGCCGGTGCAAACGAGCGAGATGGTGTGGTTTGAGGACGCTTTCCCGGCCGGAGTCGATGTCGGCGTGGCTGGCGAGCCGACAAAGTTTGTGTCGAAGGACGAAGGACCAGTCTTCAGCGGCACTAAGGCACTGAAACGCACCGCCACAGGCGTGGCGCAGGATTTCTTCTCGGCGGGCGGTAGCTACCAAATCCCGCCGAACGGCAAAATCAGCGTGCAGTGCTACCTCGACCCGAAAAACCCGCCGAAGGCCGTGATGCTGCAATTCCACACCGCAGGCTGGAATCACCGCGCCGTGTGGGGTGAGGAAGGAGCGATCCCCTTTGGCCAGGTGCGCACGCCAGAGCGAGTGCGCATGGGCGTGCTGCCGGAATCTGGCAAGTGGGTGAAACTCGAAGTCGCCGCGGACAAGCTGGGCCTCAAACCCGGCATCAAGGTCACCGGCTATGCCTTCACGCAGTTTGGCGGCACGGTGTATTGGGACCGGCTCGCGATGAGTTCGCGGGTCGATCCATCGAAAGATCCGCAGTGGTCGTGGAAGGTGTGGGTGGAGAAGAATCAGGGCCGCCGCGTTGAAGGCCTGCCAAATGATCTGCAAACCCTCGTGCGTGGCAAAAAGGCCGCCGAATGGCCCGAGGACGATGTGAAGCGTCTCAAAGAATGGTGGTTTGAAAACGAGTGCCAGAGTGCTCGCGAACTCGTCGATGGGGTGCGTGCCGAAAAGCTGGCTTTGGAGTCCAAAAAGAAGGCGCTGGAAGATTTGATTCCCGCCACCTTCATCATGGCCGACCTGCCGCAGCCACGTGAGAGCTTCATCATGGAACGCGGCCAGTATGACAAGCCGAAGGACAAGGTCTCCCATGGCACGCCGGCCGTTTTTCCACCGCTGCCCAAGCAGGACAAGTATTCGCGCCTCGACCTCGCGAAGTGGCTTGTGAGTCCGCAGCATCCGCTCACCGCCCGCGTGCAGATCAACCGCCTCTGGCAGCAGTTCTTCGGCATCGGTTTGGTGAAATCGAGCAATGACTTCGGCTCCCAGGGCGAGCCTCCAAGCCATCCGGAGCTGCTCGATTGGCTCGCGGTGACCTTCCGCGAGAGCGGCTGGGACATGAAGCAGTTCGTAAAGCTGCTGGTGACCTCACACACTTATCGCCAGAGTGCTCAGTTCTCAGTTCACAGTGCTCAGTCGGACCCTGAGAACCGCTTGTTGGCACGCGGACCGCGTTTCCGCCTCGATGCGGAGGTCGTGCGTGATTCGGCGTTGTTTGTCAGCAGCCTGCTCAATCCGAAAATCGGCGGCAAAGGCGTGAGGCCTTATCAACCGGAGAATATCTGGGAGCCGGTCGCATTTGGTGGCAGCAACACCAAGAACTACATCCAGGATCATGGCGAATCGCTCTACCGCCGCAGCCTTTACACCTTCTGGAAGCGCACCGCGCCGCCGCCGAACATGACCTCCTTCGATGCCCCGAACCGTGAGAGCTACTGCCTGCGCCGTGAGCGCAGCAACACGCCGCTGCAGGCGCTCACACTCATGAACGACGTCCAGTTTTTCGAGGCCGCACGGGCTTTCGCCGAACAGGCGATGAAGACCTCGACCAGCACCGATGCCCGCATCACCCGCCTCTTCCGTGCTGCCACCAGCCGCTTCCCCTCCGCTCAAGAAGCCGAGGTGATCCGCCAGACCTTCGACAAGCATCTCGCCGCCTACACCGCGAAGCCCGAGGAGGCCAAAAAGGTCATCACGAACGGCGAATCGAAGCCCGATGCCTCGCTGAACCCCGTGGAGCTCGCCTCGTGGACGATGATCGCGAATCTCGTGCTCAATCTCGACGAAGCGGTGACTAAATGAACAAGCCTGTCTGCAAAATCGGAACTCATGGTGGCGAACCAGGCCTCCCGACAGAATATTTGTTGACGATGCAGAGGCAAAAGTCGCATAAACGGGAGCCATGAAAACTATCAACGTTCTTCTCCTGTCTCTTGCCGTTCTTCTTTCCACTCTGCCAGTCTTCGCTGCGGAAGCAGCAGAAGGACCTGGAGTGGTCGCTGAAAAGTTTTTCGCCGGCTATCTGGCCCAGGTGGAGGCAGACAAGGATACCAAGGCGTGGGTGGCCAAATCCAAGATGGCCTCCAAAGAGTTCAAGGCGGCCTACAAAAAAGCCATGTCTGCCGAAGAGGTCGAAGCAGACGCGGTGACACAGGCCCAGGACACACCCACCTCGCCTTTCAAGGCGGGCGAACCGGTCATCAAGGACACCAAGGCCACCGTGACACTCACCGCGAAGTTTGGCGACGAGGCCCACAAGGTGAACGTGCAGCTCGTCCAGCAGGAAGGTGCCTGGCTGATTCAAAAGATTACCCTGGCCGAATAAATGCTTACAACTCACTTCACATTTTATGAACTTCAAATCGCCTGTCCTCCTCGTGGCCATCCTCTGGCTGGCTACCACCCTCTCTTCACAGGCTGCCGGCATCTCCTTCGGAGCCTGGAGATGGTCCACAAATTGGGAAGCCAAGACTCTCACCATCAAGCTCGATAGTGTCACCAACACCCGGTCCTCAGGCTACACTGGAACTCTGCGACTCGAGATCTGGGTTACAAACTCACCCATTGGCGATGGACCCTTCACCGGTTGGAAGATGGGAGAGTACAAGACGCCAAAGCTGGATGCTGGGATGAAGCGCACGGGCATCAACATGACCGTTCCGCTTTTGAAGCGTCCTCCAGCGGGTGCGAAGTATGTGACGATGCTGATCACCGAGTTCCAAGGCGAGAAGTATGTGACGCAGGCGAGAAGCAAAAGCATACCGTACACCTTCAAATAAGCCGTCATTGAAGTGGCGGCTGGTGGAGCGGGGTGAGCCGACGGATCACTTTTTCGGCAGCTCCGTCTCGATCACCTCGCCCCCGCTGGGGATGACGAGGCCGTCACGCACCTGCTCAAAGCTGCGGCCTTTCACGCTGGCGTGGATGTACAGCTTCTGTTTGCGGGCTTTGAGGCGCTTGAGGACCTTGTCCATCATCTCCTCAGTCACCTTGTCTTGGAAGTCAGCGAACCAGTAGATGGCATCGGCCTCCTCCACCTCCTTGCTCATCAGCGCGGTCCAGGCGTGAGTGATGCCGCAGAAGTCGATGTACCAGGTGTTTTTGCGCTTCGACATCATCTCGTAGATGTCTTTGAGCGGCATGGGCGCAGCAGGATCGTATTTGAGCTTTTTGCGATCCTCCATCGGCATGTTGAGCGGCGTTTTTCCCTCCCACACCTGCCAGTAGGTGGCGAATTCCTCGCGTGAGGTGAGGTAGGGCTTGTCGTCGATCTTTTCTTTTTTGGACTCCGGCGTGAGCCCGCAGCCAAAGTAGAGCACGAGGTTGCTCCCAAAGGCCACTTTATCGAGTTCCTTCGTCACGATGGGCAGGTAGCGTGTCATCGAGCGGGACACATCCATCACCACAGCGATCTTTTTCACGTCCCTCAGCTCCATGCCGAACATGAAGATCGGCTTGAAGGTCATCCCGCCCATGCCGCCTTTGCCAAAACCATTGCCGAAGCCGCCACCGGCACCGCCGGAGCCAAAGCCACCGCTGCCGAGTTTCCCACCGCCCATCATGCTGCCCACGTCCGGCAGGTTCAGGGCATCCATCGGCATGTCCGGCAGGGTGACATCCGAGTTGATGTTCTCCACGACCACCCGCTGGAGAGGCAGCACCTTGCTGATTTTTTGCCGTTGCTTGACCGCCACTTTCTCCGCGAGGTCGGCGCTGGCCTCCGCGCCCTGCTGCGTGCCGCCGCCGGGGAGGAAATCGACCTGCTTGTCGGAGATCTGCCTCACGATAAAATAACTCGCCATGAACAGCAAAATGCCCGCATGGAGCAACAGGCTGAACCCGAGCGAGCCCGCGCCAATCTTCCTCCACAGCACCACGAAGCGATTCGGCCGGCGCGGCAGCTTCGCGTTGGGAGCCTCCTCAGGCTCCTCGACCGCGATCGCGGCCAGCGGGATGTCTTTGTCGTCTGGCATGGAGGCTTGTTAACGCCTGCAAGACACTCGCGTTTCAAGATTCTTGGGATGATGGAGGCGGAAAACCGCCTTTGGAGGCGGCTGGATCAGAACCTCACCTCGCCGCCGAGGTAGAAGTTGCGGCCGTAGGCGGGGTCGATGCCGTCGGGGCGGACGCGGGCGTAGTAGCTTTCGTCGAAGACATTGTTGAGGCCGGCCATGACGCTGAAGTTTTCATGCACCTTCACCTCGGCGGTGAGGTCCCAGGTCATGTAGGCGGGGATGTCGAAGTTCGGGTTGCTGTTGTCCTGCGCATTGTGATCGGCCACGAGCGTGCCGAGGAAGCCCACCTTCACACGGTCGCCGTATTTGTAGATCAGACCCGTGCGGATCATGTAGTCCGGGGCGTATTGGGGGCTGCCTCCGTTGTTGGGGCCGCCCTGGAGCTCGGCTTCGAGGATGGAGACGTTGGTGTAGAAGTTCAGTGAGCTGGAGCGCTGCACGTCACCGCGACCCGCGAGGCGGTCGGCGAGGCCGATGAGATCGATGTCGAGTGCGCCGTCCCAGCCGTAGTTGATGCTGCGGCCCACGCTCGTGAGGCGGGTGACGCCGCCCGCGGTGACGGTGCCAAAGCGGTTGTCCATGTCGATGAGGAAGACGCTGGTGTCGTAGGTGAGCCACTTCGTCGGCTTCCCGCGTGTGCCGAGCTCGTAGCTCCAGGTGAGCCCAGGATCGGCATCGGTCGCGATGGCACCCGGCTGGGCCACGATGGACTCCTGGAAGATGGCCGAGCGGTAGCTCTGGGAGGCGTTGGCGTAGATGGAGCTTTCGTTGCCCAGATCATAGGCCATGCCGAGGCCGAAGAGCGGCTGGATGTCCGTTTCGCTCTTTCGCACCTCGTTGAGGAAGATGCCTGTGGCGGGGGCGAAATTCCGCGTCTGCACATCCTGCTTGATCATCTCGAGGCGGAAGCCGGGGGTGATGCTGAATTTGCCGAAGGTGAATTTGTTCTCGGCGAAGATGGAGCCGTAGAGCGTCTCGCGATCCGAATCGAGGAAGACATTGCCGCTTTCCGCATCGGGCAGAAAGCCTCGCTGGTCCACGCGGGGGGACTGGCAGTAGTAAAAGTGCATGCCAGCGGAGAGCGTGTGCTTGTTTCCCCAGGCTTCCCAGTCGTGGCGGATGCGCGGCTCGACGCCGAATGTGTAGAATTGCTGGTTCTCGATGTTGTTGGTGTTGGCCGCCGCACCCACGGGCATGGTGCCAAAGCCGCCGCCCTGCTGGCGCTTGCTCCAGCGCTGGTAGTAGCCGCCCCAGGCTCTCACGCTGAGCTCGGTGCCTTCCTGGATCTTGTGCTGCAGCTCGGCGCTGGCGGCGTAGCGCTTCAGACGGAAGCGATCATTGCGCCGTGTCGTCATCTCGGGATTCGAGGCGAAGTTGGCTGCTGTGAGGCCGCCGGGCTCGCCGTGCTCTTCTTCATACAAATCCACGCTGAAGATGAGGCGGGTGTCGTCGCTGATGGTGTGGACGAGCTTCACATTGCCACCGTCGAGGCGGTAATCGCTGTTGAAGTTGCGGAAGCCTTCGCTGCTGCGGTGGTTGTAGTAGCCGTAGTAGCCCCAGTCCCCGTAGGTGCCGTCCACCGCGGTGTAGCTGGAGAAGAGATTGTCGGTCCCGTAGATGTTTTGGGAGCGGAAGCCGAAGGCCTTGTCGCGTCTTGGCATGTAGGTGACGTAGTTGAAGACGCCGCCCGGTTGCGGGCCATACATGAGGCCACCGCCGCCGCGGATGAACTCCATGCGGTCCACCACATCAAGCGGGGGCGTGTAGTAGGCCTCCGGGTAGCCAAACGGGTCCGCATGAATCGGAATGCCATCTTTGAGCACCTGCATGAACTGAAACCGGTGCGGTTCCCCGAGCCCGCGGTAGCCGATGCTCACCAGCGGGGTCGTTTCCTCCGAGAAAAGCAGGCCGGGCGTCGAGGCGAGAGCCTGGCGGTAGTTATTGGCCTGCACTTTGGGCAGGGCATCGAGGTCGATCACCGTCGCCCGCTTGCCGGCGTAGATTTTGGTGCCCTCGACGGCCTGTGGGAAGGAATTCTGCGTGATCGAATCGCTCTCGGACTCGCCAAAGACGGTCACCATGTCGAGCTCCTCGGCGGGCAGTTCGGGGCGAAGCGTGGGGGATTGAGCGTGGGAAAAGACCGCGAGGGCGAGCAGTGCCCCGAGAGCGATGGCAGGGCCGGCGAGGGAGGTTCGAGGAAACATGGTTGGGTTTTTGAAATTGAGATTCTGTCGCAAGAGAGCCGCGATAGTGAATGCTTTCACGAATCGCGCAAGTTCTTTTCTGCGACTGAGTCTCAATTGCTATTTGACGCCACTATTTTGCGTTTTACCCATCTGAGCGGCTCCCTGCCTTGATTTTTCAAGGGAAAGCGCGTTTCACCTCGTCTCTGCCTACCCCCGACATGCACTCCTCTCCCAGCCATTCAGCCCCCCCCGCCCTCAAGCGGTTGGCATGGCGTTTTGGTGTGATGGAGGAGGTGCCGGTGGGCCTATCGTGGCTGCTGGCGGTCAGTTCTGGCTTCCTCGCCGTGGGTATCGCGGGCGTTTTTGCCACCGAAATGCCCCTTATCCACCTCAAGACGCTGGCGGACGTGATGCACGCGGATGACCTGCCGCTCATCGAGACCACGATGGCCGAGCTGCAGGCCGAAAACACCGAGGAACCCGCTCCCGCCGAAGATGCCCCGCCGGAGCCCACCGAGCTTCTTGAGGTCGAAATGCCCGAGGAAGCCCCTCCGCCCGATCTCGACCTGCCGGAAATCGCCGAGGCGATGACGCAGGAGGACATTTTTGCCATTCCCACGGCACCGAAGATCGAAGACGCCCTCAAGCCGGTCGATCCCATCGTCCGCCCGAAGCCTGCCCCCACGCCCACCCCGCGGAAATCGACCGCCAGCCGCACACCTTCCAGTCCCTCCACCACGCCGGGCGGCACTCCCGGCGGCACCGGCACCAGCCGCAGCGGCGGGCGCATGGTCACGCCCGCGCCGCCCTACCCGAGCTTTGCCAAATCGCAAAACATGCAGGGCACCGTCCGCCTCAGCCTCAGCGTCGGTCCCTCGGGCGCCGTCGAAGGGGCCACCGTCATCAGCAGCACCGGCTTCTCCGCACTCGACAGCTACGCGGCGAACTGGGTGCGCCGGAACTGGCGTTTCCCCGCCACCGGCACCGGCAAGCGCTACACCCTGCCCCTTTCCTTCCGACTTCGTTAAACCACGCCTCTCATGCTCGCCAACATCGTCATCGAATTCATCCACAAAGGCGGCCCGATCATGTACCCGATCCTGGTCGTGTCCGCGTTCGCGCTTTGCGTGCTCGTCGAGCGCATCTTTTGGTGGCTGCGACTCGCCTCCAAGCGTGACGCGAAACAGCTCGACCGCGTTTATGAGTCTCTCGAAGCCGGTGACCTCGCCAAAGCCATCGCTGAATCCCAAAACGCGAGCGATCCCGTCGTGCGCATGATCCACCACGGC
>JBKCXA010000546.1:0-14432 GCA_046316935.1 Prosthecobacter sp. | reverse complement strand
CACCATGAGGGCTCGATTTTCGGAGAAAATCGGCCACGGACTCAAGCGCATCTTGGCTCCAGCACCGCGTGGTGATTCATCGCGGCTTTAACGAAGCCGTGGAAGAGCGGATGCGGGTGGTTCGGCTTGCTGAGGAACTCGGGATGGAACTGGCAGGCGACGAAATAGGGATGCGAGGGCAGTTCGATGATCTCGGCGAGGTCGCCTTTCGGGCTGGTGCCGGAGATGAGCAGGCCTTTCTCCTCCATCATCTCTTTGTAGTCGCTGTTGAACTCAAAGCGGTGGCGATGGCGCTCAGTGATGGTGGCACTGTGGTAGAGTTCGTAGGCCTTGCTGCCGGGCACGAGATCGGTGACCCAGGAGCCGAGGCGCATGGTGCCACCGAGTTGCTTCACCTTCTTTTGCTCTTCCATGAGGCTGATGACGGGATGCGGCGTCGCTTTGTCGAATTCCGTGCTGGTGGCTCCTTTGAGTCCGCAGACGTTGCGGGCGAATTCGATGACGGCGATCTGCATGCCGAGGCAGATGCCAAAGTAAGGCACGCCGCTTTCACGGGCATACTTCGCCGCGGCGATCTTGCCTTCCGTGCCGCGATCACCAAAGCCACCGGGGATGAGGATGCCCTGGAGGCCGGTCAGATAAAGCTCGGCACCAGCCTTCTCGATGCTCTCGGCATCCACGCGGACGATCTCGACCTTGCAATCGTGGGCGGCACCGGAGTGGGTGAGGGCTTCGTAGATGGATTTGTAGGCGTCTTGAAGCTCGATGTATTTGCCGACGACACCGATGCGCACGTGGTGCGTGGGGTGAATGACGCGCTGCACAAAGCTGCGCCAGCGGGTAAGGTCCGGCTCGGGCGTCTGGAGTTCGAGCAGCTTGCACACGAGGCTGTCGAGGCGCTCCTCGTGCAGCTTCAGCGGGACTTCGTAGATGGTGTTTTTGACGTCGCGGACCTCGCCGACGGCCTCAATGGGCACGTTGCCGAAGAGGCTGATCTTTTCACGCACATCGAGGTCGAGCGCATGCTCCGTGCGGCAGAGGATGATGTGGGGGGCGATACCGATCTCGCGCAGCTTGGCGATCGACTGCTGCGTGGGCTTGGTTTTCAGCTCCTGGGCGGCCTTCACATAGGGAACGAGGCTGACGTGGATGAAAAGGACGTTTCCTTTGCCCACCTCGTGGCCGAACTGGCGGATGGCTTCGAGGAAGGGCAGGCCTTCAATGTCGCCCACGGTGCCGCCGATCTCGGTGATGATGACATCACCCTGCATCTTCTCCGTCACCTCGTGGATGCGGGCTTTGATCTCGTTCGTGACGTGCGGGATGACCTGCACGGTGCGGCCCTGGTATTTGCCGGCGCGTTCCTTGTCGAGCACGCTCTGGTAAACCTGGCCGGAGGTGAGGTTGTTGAGCTTGGAGAGGTTCGTGTGGGTGAAGCGCTCGTAGTGGCCGAGATCGAGGTCCGTCTCCGCGCCGTCGTCGAGCACATACACCTCGCCATGCTCGTAGGGGTTCATGGTGCCCGGATCGATGTTCAGATACGGGTCAAACTTCTGCATGATGACCTTCAGGCCGCGCAGCTCCAGCAGGGTGCCCAGCGCCGAGGCGGCGAGACCTTTTCCAAGTGAGCTGACGACGCCTCCGGTGACGAAAATGTATTTCATGGCTTTCTCTGTTCCGGGTTCGCGTTGGGGTCAAGCACGAGGAAAAAATTTGCCCGGTGAAGGTGGGCGGATGGTCGTGGACATCAGGCCACTTTTCAGTTTTCAGTTTCCAATTCACCATTTCCAATCCCCCGCAGATGTGCTCCGAGTAGCCACCCCGCATGAAACGCCTCTACCGCCACGCCCAGATCGCCAGCGAAGACTCGCCGAAGCTGCAAACCGCCGACGTGCTCGTCGAAGGAGACAAGATCATCGGAGTGGCCGCGAGCATCGAGAAGGCGGACGGCGCGGAGGTCATCGACTGCGCGGGCCGTGTCCTCATGCCCGCCATGTTTGACATCCACGTCCACGCCCGCGAGCCCGGGCAGGAGGAGAAGGAAAACATCGCCACCTGCGCGGAGGCGGCCATCAACGGCGGCGTCACCGGCTTCATCATGATGCCGAACACCGCCCCCGCCATCGACAACGGCGGCGTGGTGAGAGGCGTGCTGGAAAGCGCCCGCCGCACGCGCATCGGAACGGGCATCTTCACGAGTGGCGCCATCACGAAGGGGCGAAAAGGCGAGGAACTCGCCGGCATCGCCGCCATGAAGGCCGCCGGGGCCGTGTTGCTCACCGACGACGGCTTCCCGGTCGATAATCCGCAGGTGCTCCGCCGTGCCATGGAGTATGCCCGCGAGTTCGACATCCCCCTTGCCAGCCATTGCGAGGTCAAGGAGCTCAGCGGCAAGGGCTGCATGCACGAGGGCAGGATCAGCTACTCGCTCGGCCTGCCCGGCATCCCGGCCATTTCGGAGGAGATCTGCATCGCCCGCGACATCCGTCTCGCCGAATTCACCGGCGTGCATCTGAATATCCAGCACGTCACCACCGCCGAGGGCATGAACACGATCGCTCGTGCCAAGGAGCGTGGCATCCGCGTCACCTGCGAGATCGCGCCGCACCATCTTCTCTTCAATCACGAGCACATCGGCGACTACAACACGCACTACAAAATGAACCCGCCGCTGCGCACGCCGGAGGACAACGCCGCGCTGCTCCAGGGCCTGAAGGACGGCCTCTTCGATGTCATCGCCACCGATCACGCCCCCCACACGCCCTTTGAGAAGAACCAGGACTTCGCCAGCGCCCCCTTTGGCATCACCGGCCTCGAAACGGCCCTCGTCTCGCTCCACGACCGCTTCATCCGCCATGGCATCCTCGACTGGAGCCTGATCGTGAAGCGCTACAGCGCCGAACCTCGCCGGATGTTCAAACTCCCGCCCGTGCCCATCAAAGAGGGCGGCCTCGCCGAGTTCATCGTCTTCAATCCGCAGCGCACGACGACCTTCAGCCGCGACTTCATGAAGTCGAAGAGCGTGAACACGCCCTTCCTCGATCAGACGCTGCAGGGCATGGTCGAGCGGGTGATTCACCGCGGTGAGGAATTGCTGGCGCGGTGAAATGGCGGCTGGCATCGTGAAGCGTGCTTTTTGACGCCCACAATCATCTTCAGGACGAGCGGCTTGATCCGTGGCGGGAGGAGATTGTGGCCGGGATGGCAGCCTCGGGCATTGGAGAGATGATCGTGAACGGATCATGCGAGGAGGACTGGCCTCAGGTGGCAGAATTGGCGTGGAAGCACGCCTGGGTGCGCCCGGCTTTTGGGCTGCATCCCTGGTATGTGAAGGATCGTGGCCCGGAGTGGCTGGAAAGGCTGCGTGAGCATCTCGTGGCCCATCCGAGGGCCGTGGTGGGTGAGACTGGCTTGGACCGCTGGATTGAAAATCCGGATGTCGAGGCCCAGGTGGCTTGTTTTCGGGCCCAGCTGGCCCTTGCGGTGGCATTGGACCGGCCGATCACGATTCATTGCCTGCGGGCTTTTGGCCTGCTGGAGGAGGTTTTGAGGTCCATGAAACTGCCGCGACGTGGTTTTCTGCTGCATTCCTATGGTGGCCCGGCGGAGATGGTGCCGGGATTTGTGCGCCTGGGCGGCTATTTTTCGGTGAGCCCGTATTTCGCCCATCCGCGGAAGAGTGCCCAGCTTGCCACCTTTGCGAAGATCCCGCTGGACCGGCTGCTGGCGGAGACGGATGCACCGGACATGTGGCCGCCGCCCGAGGTGAATCCCCATCCGCTGTCGGCGGCAGATGTGAACCATCCCTTCAATCTCAGTGTGAGTTACGATCTCATCGCCAGGCTGCACGACCTGAGCCGTGAGGAGGCGGAAAACGCGGTCGCGGAGAACTACCGGCGGCTTTTTGACGATTTGGAGGCTTGAACCGGCCCGCTCCATGCTTCAAGCGCTGGGAAGCATCCCAACCACACCCCCATGCGCAAAACGAAAATCCTTTGTACCCTAGGTCCCGCCACCGAAAGCCCTGAAGTCATCGCGGAACTCATCGCGAAAGGTGCCGACGTGATGCGCCTGAACATGAGCCATGCTTCGCATGACTGGGTGCGCATGGTGTACACCCGCGTGCGGGAGGCGGCGGCGGCCTCGAAGCGGGAGATCGCCGTGCTGATGGACCTCACCGGCCCCAGCATCCGCACGGGCGATGTGGAGCAGCCCTGGCAGCTTCAGGTTGGAGATACCGTGGAGTTTCGCTGCAAGCCGGAGGCCACGCCCTCGACGCACTACTCGGTGACGGTCAACTACCCGGACCTGGGCAAGGATTTGAAAGCCGGGGATGTCATCATGGTCGATGGCGGCATGATCCAGATCAAGGCCACCGAGGTAACGCAAAAACATGTCATCGGCACCGTGCTGACCAAGGGAGAGATGAAGTCCCGCCGCCACATCAACCTCCCTGGCATCCCCGTGCGCCTGCCGCCGCTCACGCAGAAGGACTACGCGGACCTCGACCTCGGCGTGGAACTGGGCGTGGATTACTTCGCGCTGAGTTTTGCCCGCGAGCCTGGGCACATCCAGCACCTCCAGTTGCTCATCGAGCAGAAGCGCAGCAAGGCCCGCGTGATCGCCAAGATCGAAAACAAGCAGGCGCTCGACAACATCGACGCGCTGGTGGAATCCAGCGGCGGCATCATGATCGCCCGTGGGGACCTCGGCAGTGAGATGCCCATCGAGGACCTGCCGCTGATCCAGCGCCAGATCGTCGAGCGCTGCTCCTACCATGGCCGAAAGGTCATCGTGGCCACGCAGATGCTCGAAAGCATGATCGAGAACCCGGTGCCGACCCGCGCCGAGGTGACGGACATCTTTAATGCGGTCATCGAGCAGGTGGACTGCGTGATGCTCAGTGGCGAGACGAGCGTGGGACGCTATGCCACAAAGTGCGTGGAGGTGCTGCACACGGTGATCAGCCGCATCGAGCAGAAGTATCCGTCCGGCCGCTTCGCCAGCGACGCGCCGCTGAAGACGAACAAGCACAAGACCGTGAAGGCCGCCATCGCGCTGGCCAACAGCATCGAGGGCTCGAAGCTGCTCGTGTTCACCCTCCGTGGCGTGATGGCACACCTGCTGGCACACCAGCGGCCGGAGTTTGCGCCCATTTTCGCCTTCACACCGAACCTCCACGTCTCACGCACGCTGGTGACCGCCCGCGGCGTCCATCCCTTCGTCCTCCAGTTTGAGGAAGGGAATCCTGAAAAGAGCATCCGCGAGGCCCTCGACATCCTGCGCCGGGAGAACTTCATCAAGCCTGGCGATCCGCTCGTGATCTTGAGCGATGCTCTTTACGATGGCGTGAATGTGGATGCCATCCTGCTGCGGGAGGCGTGATGAAGACTTGCAACAGGTCCCTGCTCATGGCGTAGTCTGTCTTGCTCATGCGTTTTCGTTTTGCTCCACTGCTCACGCTCTTCCTGCTGGCCGCCGTCGGCCAGGCCGAGACGCGTTTCTTTGTGAGCACCGCCGGCACGTTGCTGGAAGCAGAGCTGGTGGCGGTGAATGGTCCCGCCGTGACCCTGAGAAAAAAGGACGATGGCAGCACGCTGAATGTGCCCCGAGCCACCCTGTGCAAGGAGGACCAGAACTACATCGACTTTTGGGCCGCGGCACATCCCGAGATGGCCGCCCAGGCTCCGGCGGCTCCTGCTCCCACCGCTCCCGTGAGCGGTGGTCCGAAGTTTTCCCTCTCCAGCAGCGTCCGCAGTGCGAAAAGCAGCCGTGGAGGCGCGGACGGCGGCTACCGCACCATTGACATCGCCTACAACATCGTCCTCCAGAGCCGCGAGGTGAAACGCGACCTCACCGGGGCAAAGGCAGTCATGATCACCTTTGGCAAGGAAGCGGCCTCGGGTGGTGACGACAGGCTCTACGTCATGCAAAAGCTCGAGTGGGAGCTGAATCTCCGGGCTCAGGCGAAATTCGAGCAGACCACGCCCGAGGTCCGCCTCTCATATTACCAGGGTTCAAATTACCGTGATGGTGCGCGGGAGCACGGCTACATCTTCATTGTCGTCGATGCCGCAGGCGTGATCCAGCATGTGGACTGCACCCCGGATGGCAATGAGAAGCACGCCCAGGCGGCTCTCGCCTTTACCGCGCCCTCGGTGATTGACCGGGATTTCCGGGTCCTGCCCAATGCCACATTTCACGATGACATCGTCGTGAACCGTTGATCCGCGATTGCATGCCCGGCGGCCCCCGCGCTATCATCCCGCCATGCATCACCCGTTTCACATCGACCTGCGAAACCTCCCCGAGGAGGGCAAGGACATCTCCGGCACGGAGCAGCCTTCCTTTTTCGCCCTTCCGGAAGGAGATCCCGTCCAGGCCATCTCCCCCCTGAAATACCAGATCCACCTGGAAAAGGACGCCGGTGACATCGTGATCACCGGCCGCTTGGAGGCCACTTTCCGCTTGGAATGCGGGCGTTGTCTGGAGACCTTCGAGCACCGTCTGGTCATTGAGGACTACCTGGCCGAAATTCCGATTGAGACGAATGGAACGATCAACTTGACGGATACCATCAGGGAAGATACTCTCGTCGCCCTTCCGAGCTACCCCCGCTGCGAGGACGGTAACGTCCGCCCCCGCCAGTGTCCCGCCGAAGGAAAGTTCGAACCCGCGCCAGAAATGCCCGCGGATGAGGCTGAAAACGCGGGCCGTGGTGTCTGGGATGCCCTGAACCAACTCAATTAAACCTCCGAATCCTCTCCCATGGCCAATCCGAAGCGCAGACAATCCAAGAGCCGCCAACGCAAGCGTCAAGGCGCCAGCCGCTGGAAAGCGCCCACTCTCAAATCCTGCCCTGAGTGCGGCAGCTCCGTTCCCGGACACGTCGCCTGCCCGTCCTGCGGTTACTACCGCGGCCGTCAGGTCATCAGCAAGGTCGCCGGCGAGGAATAATCCCCGCAGGTCGTCCTGACGATCTCCTTCCTTTTTCAAAAACCCCGTCCGCGAGTCTCGCGGCGGGGTTTTTGGTTTGTCCGCGTGCAATGTTCACCGCCCGCCTTGACCCTCCCGCTGGCATCGCCATAGGAAAAGCCCGCCCCATCCCATGCCCCACGCCCTGCTGATCAAATTTCCCGGAACCAATTGCGACGCTGAAACCTCCCGCGCCCTTGAGGCTGCCGGGTTCACCACCGAGGTGCTGCCTGTGGCGCTGCTCGAGACCGGCTCGCTGGACAAGGCCCAGATGGTCGTCTTTTCCGGCGGCTTCAGCTACGGGGACTACGTCATGTCCGGCCGCATCGCCCAGCTCATCACGAAATCGAAGCTCGGTGACAAATTGAAGTCCTTCGTCGCCAGTGGCGGTTATGCCATGGGCATCTGCAATGGCTTCCAGATCCTCACCCAGCTCGACCTCCTGCCGAAGGGCAGCCTCATCCACAACACCAGCGGCCGTTTCATGTGCCAGTGGGTGGGTTTGAAAAAGACCAGTGCGAAGCCAAGCCCCTATCTCTCCAAGCTTCCCGAGCAGTTCGAACTGCCCATCGCCCATGCGGAAGGCCGCCTCGTCACCGAAGGCGATGACGCCGTGAAGTATGTGAAGTCCGGTCACGCCGCGCTGCTTTACTCCACCAATGTCAACGGCTCCACCCAGGCCATCGCCGGTCTTCAGGACGATACCGGCCGCGTCTTCGGTCTCATGCCGCACCCTGAGCGCTTCCTCTTCCGCAGCCAGCACTACGATCCGGACTGGAATGGCGACTCCGCTCATGGCTGGGGCTATTACATGTTCAAATCCGTCGCCGACGCGATGGCGTGATCTTTGATCTTCCCTGAGGAGGGTCAGGGCTTGCTAAACTCCCGATTGCAAACCCGGCACGGCACGCTTTAAACCGCAGCCGAACGCCTTGATTTTGAAGCACCTACCAGAACTCCCGGAATGAAGATCGCTCTCGATGTGATGGGTGGCGACCACGCCCCGCATAACCCGATTGGCGGCGTGAAGCTCGCCCTCGAGACCCTGCCGCAGGTGGAGAAGATCTTCCTCGTTGGCGTGCCGGAGGTGATCGAGCGCGAATTGAAGGTCCAGGGCGTCTCCAGCCCGAAACTGGAGATCGTGCCAGCCTCCCAGGTGGTCGATATGAGCGACAGCGGCCTCGATGCCGTGCGCAAAAAGAAAGACAGCTCCATTTCCCGTGCCGTGGATCTCGTGAAGGACGGCAAAGCGGACGCCGTCGTGAGCGCCGGGCATACCGGAGCCGCCGTGACCGCCGCCCTCATCAAGCTGCGCACCCTCCCGCACATCGAGCGCCCGGCCATCGTGGCCATCATGCCCTCGCTGACGAAGCAATGGCTGCTCATCGACGCCGGCGCGAATCCCGACAGCGAGCCCCAGCACCTCGTCCAGAATGCCATCATGGGCACCGCCTTTGCCCGTCATGTGCTCGGCCGTGCGGAGCCCGTCGTGGGCCTCATGTCAAACGGCACCGAGGAGGAGAAAGGCAACGCGCTCTGCAAGGAGACCGGCAAGCTGCTCCGCCACACGAAGGGCCTCCACTTCCGCGGCAATGTCGAGGGCCACGACATCTGGGAAGATCCGCCGGACGTCGTCGTCTGCGATGGCTTCACCGGGAACATCATCTTAAAAACGGCCGAGGCCCTCGCCCACGCCATGTTTGCCATGATCAAACGCGAGATCATGGCTGGCACCGTGACGAAGATCGGTGCCATGCTCGCCAAGCCCGCCTTCAAACGCGTCCACCAGCAGACCAGCGCCGATGAGGCGGGCGGCATGCCGCTGCTCGGTCTCAATGGCATCACCATCATCGCCCATGGCGGCGCTTCGCCTTACGCCATGAAAAACGCCATCCGGCAGGCCTGCGAGTCGATCAAGCACCAGATCAATCCGCACATCGAGGCCGCCGCCACCCAGCACTCCATTTTGAATCATGCCCACGCCTAGCACGCAGCCTTTTTGCACCTCCAGCATCATCGGAACCGGCAGCTACATGCCCGCCCGCGTGATGACCAACGAGGACCTATCGAAGATTGTCGATACGTCCGACGAGTGGATCACCACCCGCACCGGCATCAAGGAGCGCCGCATCGCCGCGCCGGACGAGGCCACCTCCGACATGGCCGCAGAGGCCGCCCGTCGAGCCATGGCAGACGCCGGTGTGAAGCCGGAGGACATCCAGCTCATCATCGTGGCCACCGTCACCTCCGACATGGCCTTCCCCAGCACCGCCTGCTTTGTGCAAAAGAAGATCGGTGCGCCCAACGCGGTCTGCTTCGATGTCTCCGCCGCGTGCTCCGGCTTCCTTTACGCCCTCCAAGTGGCACGCCACTTCATCAACACCGGGAACCGCACCACCGCGCTCGTCATCGGCGCGGAAAAACTCTCCAGCCTCGTCAACTGGCAGGACCGCAACACCTGCGTGCTCTTTGGCGATGGCGCGGGTGCGGTTGTGATCCGCAAGGCCTGTGAAAACGAGGAGCCTGATGCCCAGGGCCGCGTGCTCAGCACCGTCATGGGCAGCGATGGCAATCTCGTGGACCTTCTCAAGGTGCCCGGCGGCGGCTCTGCCTGCCCGCTCACGCCTGAAAACATCGCCTCGCGTCCGAACACCATCCACATGGAAGGGCGCGAGACCTTCAAGCACGCCGTCACCCGCATGCTCGAGGCCTCCCAGCAGGCCCTGGAGATGGCCGGCCTCACCGCCGCCGATGTCTCCCTCGTCATTCCGCATCAAGCGAATGCCCGCATCATCGGCGCCATCGCCGAGCGGCTCAATCTGCCGAACGAGAAGGTCTTCATGAACCTCGACAAATACGGCAACACCAGCGCCGCCACCATCCCCGTGGCGCTCGACGAGGCGCGTCGTGCCGGCCGCATCAAAAAGGGCGATGTCATCCTCCTCGTCGCCTTCGGCGGCGGCTTCACCTGGGCCAGCTCCGTCATCCGCTGGTAGGGCAGGGCACGAGGCGGATGCATGACATCATCAGCCGGATCGTTTCTCACGCGAATCCAGGCCGAATGACGATCCGAATAGCCACGAATGCATCGAAAGGGATCATTTGCGGTCATTCGGATTGCCATTCTTTTCCATTCGCGTTGAAATCACGGCGGCTACGCATGCTTTTGTAATCTCCGCCCGTTCGATCATTCGCCATTCCTCATTCGCCATTCCTCATTCGTCATTCCTTCATGCTCCTCTCCCTCACCTCCCGCATCCTGCGCACCGTCGATCCGCTTTGTCTCGCCAAGATCGGCTGGAATTTCGGCTACAAAGGGGCGCGCTCGGTGATGCTGCACAAGCAGCGCATGAAGCAGGGGCAGTACTTCCCGCCCTTCTTCTACATCTCCATCCTGAACTCCTGCAACCTCCGCTGCCAGGGCTGCTGGGTGGATGTCGATAAACCGCGCGAGTCCCTGAATCTCGACGAGCTGAACAAGATCGTGAACGACGCCAAGCGGCGCGGGAATGCCTTCTTTGGCATCCTCGGCGGCGAGCCCTTCATGCACCCGGAGCTCTTCGACTTCCTCGCGATGCACCCGGACGCCTACTTCCAGGTCTTCACGAACGGCCAGATGATCACCGAAAAGGCCGCCACCGCCATGCGCAAGCTCGGGAACATCACCCCGCTCGTCAGCATCGAGGGCACCGAGGTCGTCAGCAACGAGCGCCGCGGCAAGACGGACGTTTTGACCCGCACCCTGCGCGGCCTGCAAAACTGCCTGGATGCCAAAGTGCTCACCGGCGTGGCCACCAGCCTCTGCAAAACGAACATCGACGACCTCCTCACCGAGACCTGGCTGCGCCGCCTCATCGACATGGGCGTGCATTACGCCTGGTATCACACCTACCGCCCCGTCGGGCCGAAAATCAGCGCCGAGCTCGCTTTGACGCCCGATCAGATCACGCAGGTGCGCCGCTTCGTCGTCAACATGCGGGCGAAGCTGCCCATCGCCATCGTCGATGCCTACTACGATCATCAAGGCCAGGCGCTCTGCCCCATGGCCAATGGCATCAGCCACCACATCAGCCCCACCGGGGCCATCGAGCCCTGCCCGATCATCCAGTTCGCCAAGGAAAGCGTCCGCACCAGCGACGACCTCTTCGATGTCTTCACCAAGAGCGAGTTCCTGCGCGACTTCCGCCACATCGCCGCGGAAAACACCCGTGGCTGCATCGTCCTGGAGCGTCCTGACCTCGTGAAGGCCGTCGTGACGAAGCACACCGCCAAGGACAGCACCATCCGCCAGACCGCCATGGCCGAGATCGAGAGCATGACCCCGCGCACCAGCCAATGGCGCGAAGGCGAGGAGATCCCCGAGAAGCACTGGATGTACTGGCTCGCCAAAAAGTACTTCTTCAACGACTTTGGCGTCTATCGCGGCCTGGAGAAGAAGAGGGCGAGGTGAAGGGGCCGGGGCTACACGTCATCAGATTTCGTGAAACGCTTTGAAGTCTCACGCAAAGGCGCAAAGGACGCAAAGTTCAGAAAGCCACTGGGTTCCTTTGCGGCTTAGCGCCTTTGCGTGAGACCTTTTGAGCTTCTCATTTTCACCAATTGTGATGATTTGAGGCCTGACGACCCAAGCTCAGCGACCCGGCGCACGGGACGCAACGATGGCAACCGCGACGCTCTCGCCGGGTTCGCTGCAGCGCATGGTTAGGCCACGTTCTTGTCATATTGAATGCCAGCTCTGCGTAACTGCTCCTCAAGATTCCAAGCTTCGGGTCTGCGAGTCGGTGCGAACCATACGCAACCTCTGGCAATCCAGTCAGCCAGATAATCGGCGAACGAACTTGCAGTCGCAGATGCCCCGGGGTCGTCGTCGAAGCCAAACTCAAACCCGCAGCAAGCGCAGCAATCAAACGATGCGAAGCCATAGCGCTCGTGATAAGGCGGTGAGCCGTGGTCAAGCCAAGGCGGCAATCCCATGCGCTCGTAAGGCGGCCCATCCAACTCTGGGTAGCCACAGCACGGACAAACAAACTTGCGCGTTGTAATCTCCATGCGTGTCGAGTGGCCTAACGCTAAGCTGAGGGACGCGGCTCCACGACTGTCGCGACCGCCATGACTCCCGAGTGACCGAACCTTTCCTCATGCCCAGAGAGCCGCGTTACCTCCAGCGTCTTGTTCGGCCTGCCTTGGCGAGTTGAAACCACGACGTTCAAGTTGCGTTGCCTTGGATGGTTCGTAGAATTGGCGAGTAATATTAATCGCTGTTGTGCCATGTGAAAACTCCTCTTCGAGGATAGGGCGTGAATCCAGAAAATACAGCTAAATTTACGTCCTCGGCCTCATCGCATGAAATAAGAATATGAATCCAAGCCTCGTGAGACTCATGTAACCTGGATCTATCTACGGACAAAACCGTGCCAAGGCCGACCCGAGCGAAAAGAGAATCTATAAAGTCAGCATCCACTGAATCAACACCAGTAGTAGCACCTGAACCACTATATTTTGGCCCTTCAAAATACCGTGTCAACTCTACTTCGGGAGAAACAAAGGGGCCATCTGGCAAGTGATAATCGTTTCTAAGAGGAACGTAAACTCCTTCCATTTGGGGACTAAGGCAGGAGTAGCCACCGGTCTGATTAGAGTAGATAACACCAGAAGGAAACGATAGAATTATGCCAGTTCCCACAGTGTCATATAGTTGAAGTAGTGGCTTCACAGTGAGTGTCTTTTGCCTTGGTTTGGCCGAACGCTTCGGATCAGGCGACGGCGAGCGCAAGAAGTTGCTGAATTGACAGATAGCCTTCGAGCCGTTGCCTGCATCCGTTTTGTTCGGCGTTGCGGTCATTTGGAGATCAGCGGGTGTCAGTATTGGCGTCGCTGAGCGCCTTCTGGCGAGTGGCTGCCGGAAACTCCGAAAACTGCTGCGCCAAAATCTCCTCGGCTTTGTCGTAGGGGATCTGTCGTGCCCAAACCTTCTGTGCGAGATCCATCGCGGCGATGTGAAGACGCATCGCCCGCTGAGCGGCGTGATGAACGGTATCAAAGCCTGCGGACGCGAACTGGGAGTCGAGTGCCTGAAATGTGGCAATGCCCGCTGCCTTGTAACGCTCGCGGGCTGTCGTGTATGCTGTGTCCATCAACGCGTCATTCATGGAGTGTGCGTAGTATCGCCGAACGTCTCGGATCAGGCGACGGCGAGGGGTGGACTGTGAATACACGACAGATAGCCTCCGAGCCGTTGCCTGCATCCGTTTTGTTCGGCCTTGTTCGTGGATAGTGCATCGTCATGGCGTTACCAGCTTCGGTGCCAAAGATACCAGCCGTCTGAAAAAGGCAGCTTCGTATAACTGTCCTCACCGATGACTGGTGGTGCTGATCTGGGAGCAAACGCAAAGCCTGCATCGTCAAAACCGCTCTCGCTAGTGATGAATCTGACAACTCCATCCGACAAGACTTCTGTCTCTCTCACAGCGTAGAGACCCACCCAGTGCTTCTCACGGTCGGAATCTCGTGCTCTCTCGACATAGCTGGCAAGTGCTGACCGAGATGCCACGAAGCGCAAGTAGCTAGGAACTCCACTCACCGCGATCAAGATGGCTAGAACAAACGTGAGCGGCTCGATAGCCCAATATGCGACGCCTCGGTGCTCTGGTGCTATACCTCGTCGGGCTCTCCATGCGTGAACCGAAAGGCGAATGAGCCACGCTAGCCCCCAGATGATGGTGATACCGTAGCAGGCGAGGAACAATCCCATGCCCGACCCCGTGTCGGAATGAGAAACTGCAATGAACAAAACCCACAGTCCGCACCAGATGAGCAATGGGCGAGGTAACTTCATGGTGTGCTATCTCGAAAGATTCGTGACGCTGGGTTCTTGGCCGAACAATTCAGATGGGAGACATTTTTGTCGTTTTGCGAGCACCTTTATAGGCGACAAAAGTGTGGAAAAAGTACGGTGTGAGTCTCTTCATGGTGTTGTTTTAGCCGCAAATGGCGGAATAGGGCAACAATAATGTCGAATAACATGCGCTATTTGGCTATTGGACCCTGAAAACTAACACGCGATGCCGCAGACACCACGCCTCGAAGAACAAATTCGCGGAGCCATCCGCCTCAAGCACTACTCCCGCAAAACGGAAGAGGCCTATGTCGGCTGGTACAAGCAGTATGTGACGTTTCAGGCGAAGGTATGGGGGCGGATGCGCCATCCTGCCGAGCTGGGCGTGGAGGATGTAACGGCGTTTTTGACCCATCTGGCCCAAAATCGCGATCTGGCGGCCTCGACTCAAAACCAGGCCTTCAACGCGTTGCTCTTCCTCTACCGCGAGGTGCTGAAAATCCCGCTCGAAGGCATCGACTCCGTGCGGGCGAAGCGTAGCAAGCACATCCCAGTGGTGCTGAGGCAGGAGGAGACCCGAAGCCTTCTGTCTCACGTCAGAGGCGATGCGGGGCTGGGTGTG
>JBKCXA010000545.1:0-8453 GCA_046316935.1 Prosthecobacter sp. | reverse complement strand
CGCTACAAGTTCATCTACAACTGCACGCCCTGGCTCCCGTATTCGCCCGTCGATTCCGCCGGTGGCCAGGCCTGGAAGCAGATGCAGGAAGCCCACGCCGCGGGCAAACTCTCGCCCGGCCTCAGCACGACCTACTTCAAGTCCCCGCGCCCCGTTTACGAACTCTACGACCTCGACGCCGACCCCGGCGAACTGAACAACCTCAGTGGCAAGCCCGAACTCGCCACAATCGAACGCGAACTCCGCGCCGCGCTGGCCGAAAAGATGATCCTCGACTGGGACTATCTCCCATTGCCCGATCTGATGGAAGGAAACGCAAGCGACGGCGCTCCGAAGAAGGGCAAAGGCAAAGGAAAGAGCAAGAAGAAGTAGCCTCAGCTCTTCCGCAGCCGGTTCCACGGCTCCGCCTTCACCTTCGGCAGGGCCTTCCACGCAGGCACGAGATCAATCACACGTTCAAACAAGGCCGCGCATTCGTCTGCGATGGTCATGAGCGTGCCGCGCATGTCCGCCGCTTCGGCGATGTCGAGCATCTGCTGATGCTGCAAACCTCCGCTGATGCGCACCGCATCGGCGCTGGCTTTGCCGTCGGTGAGCTGCACGACCTTCAGCACCTCCTGCGTGTGATGTGGGAGCCAGCGACGATTCTCCGCGAGCACCGCTTCCAAAAGAGGCCGCTGCTCCGGCTTCCATCCATCATCAAAGACACGCGCCAGCGCTCCACGCGGCTCCGCCACGCGCATGTAGTGCGGCTGACTCGACTCCACTGGCGTCGCGGCCATGTCGCGGAAGGTTTTCACCCAATCCACGCCCAGCTCGCGACCGATGACATGAAACGTGAACTGATCCTGCACGATGCGGTTCCGCGGCGTGTACACGCCATCGATCAAATGCATGCGGATGCCCGGCTGCACAGACTTGATGAGCGAATCGCCCACGATGTGCACCATCCAGCCCAGCGCGTAGGCGAGGCTGCGTTCCGAGCCCATATCATCCTGCACGGCGAGAGCACAATACTCCGCTAGATGGTCCCACGGCACGCGCAGGCCCACGTCCGCCTTTGCCCATCCAAACACGAGATGCGCCCGACCATAAAAAAGCTCGTGCAGCTCCTTTGGCCGGTAGTGGCGGCCTTCATGCGTGAGAAACCACTCCTTCACCGCGCCTCCGGTGATCGGACTCTTCTCCAAAGGCACCGTGCCAAAGCCCACTTCGCGTCCCGTGTCCACGCACACGGCCTCTGGCATGCATTGGATGTCGCAGCCGAGATATGCTCCGCACAAAAAGGACGGCAGATGCCGCTCAATGATCGGCGCAATGGCCAAACCGCGCGCTTTGGCCTCCTTCATGGCGACGAGGCTGTAGGCAGTGTGACCGATGAGTCCGCTCATGGCACGATCCTCGTCTCAAACTGATGATGCGGCATCGTTCCCTTCACGACCTCGCGCAGCGGCCATTTCGCGAACTCGGCGAGCAACTTCGCAGCGCGTGCGGCATCAACGTGGCCGCGATGCGCGTGCAGGAGATAGCGCAGACGCAGCGGTGCCTCGGGTGTGATGGTGTGGCCTTCGTTCAGGCAAAAAGCCGCGCCCATCCAGCCATCGGAGCGCACGTGCCAGTGCGTGGGATGGCGTGGATTCGCGGGATGATCGAAGAAGGTGATGCCCTCGGTCACGCTGTCCTTCACCGGGCCGCTGTAGTCCATCCACGCGGCTTGCTTGCCAAAGATATTTGGCTCGCCCACGCGGCCTTCGCTGTCGGTGAGCTTGCCACCGCCGAAATGCACGGAGAGTGACTTCGCCACGCGCACCGCGAGCAGGCCGAAGTTCGTTTTGCCGAGCTGCACGGGCTCATTCACGGCTTTGAAGGTGCTTTGCAGCTCCAGCGTGTGTTCACCGTCGTCTCCGGGACGCTGGATGGCGATCAGCGTGTGATCCATCACCTCGCGCTGCGTTTTGCCATCATACCAGCCGAGGCTCACCGCCATGATCGCGTGTTCGTCGCTGTCCTCGTAGCAAAGCCAGTCCTTCTGACGAATGCGACCGCCGTCCGGCTTGTTCGCCCAGAAGGTGCAGCCGTTCACATCGTTGTGCGCGAACCACACGGACTGATGATGATCGTGATTCGGCGCGCCGGGATGCCCCATGCGCGTCAAAGCGATGCCCGAGGGCCCGTTCAGCGGAAAAAAGCACGGCCGCGGATAATCCGCCGCAAAATGCCAGCACGTCGTCTCGCGGCCGGCGACCTCAAAACTCGCCGAATGGTCCGCCTGTGGCACGATCTGGCACTTTGGGAACTGAAACGGCTTTTCAGCCTCTTCCGCCCGCAAAGCGAGCGCGGCAGTGGAACCCAAGGCAGTGGCAAAAAAGTGTCGGCGCGTGTTCATGATGCGATTTGAGTCCAAACGATGCCTCGCACCGCTCCCTTGCTCCACACGCGGAACCGCGCCAGCATGCCGCGCATGCCGGACATCGTCCTCGCCACGCTCAACGCGAAATACATCCACGCCTCCTTCGGGCTCCGCTACCTCATGGCGAACCTCGGGGAGCTTCGCGACCGTGCCTGCCTGCTCGAATTCGTCATCAACCAGCAGCCGCTGGAGATCGTGGAGGCTATTCTGGCCCGCGAACCGCGCATCGTCGGCTTCGGCGTCTATATTTGGAACGTCGAGCAAACCACTGAAGTCGTCGCTTTGCTCAAACGCATCCGCCCGGAGCTGATCATCATCCTCGGTGGGCCTGAGGTATCGTATGAGACGGAGGGGCAGGAAATCGTCGCGCTAGCCGATCATGTGATCACGGGTGAGGCGGATGTGAAGTTTGCTGAGGTGTGCCGCAGCTTGCTGAATGCCGAATGCCGAATGACGAATGCCGAACCAAGCCCCGCTTCGGACATTCATTCGTCATTCCCCAAGATCATCGCCGCTGAGCTGCCTGCGCTGAACCAGCTCGCCTCGCCCTACGAACTCTACACGGACGAAGACCTCAAAAACCGAGTCATCTACGTCGAGGCCTCGCGTGGTTGCCCGTTCACCTGCGAGTTCTGTTTGTCGTCGCTCGACATTCCGGTGCGTGCGTTTGCGACGGAGGCGTTTTTGGCGTCGATGCAGCGGCTGTTGGATCGCGGAGCCACGCAGTTCAAGTTTGTGGACCGCACCTTCAATCTGCATCTGCCCACCAGTTCGGCCATTTTGCAGTTCTTTCTCGACCGCTGGCGTGACGGGTTGTTTTTGCACTTTGAAATGGTGCCGGACCGGCTGCCGGAGCAGCTCCGCGGGCTCATCCGACAGTTTCCAGCCGGTGCGGTGCAGTTTGAGGTCGGCATTCAGACCTTTGATGATGCCACGTCGAAAAACATCAGCCGCAGGCAGAATCTCGACCGCCTCGCGGACAACTTCCGCTTTCTGCGGGAAGAAACCGGCGTGCACATCCACGCTGATCTCATCGTCGGTTTGCCCGGTGAGGGCATCGAGAGCTTCGGGCGCGGCTTTGACCGCCTCGTGCGTCTCGGACCACAGGAAATCCAGATCGGCATCCTGAAGCGTCTGCGCGGCACGCCCATCGTCCGGCACGATGATGAGTATCGCATGATCTACGCGCCGCATCCTCCCTACGAGATCCTTTCGACGCGTGACATCCCCTTTGAGCAAATGCAGCGCATGAGGCGCTTCGCCCGGTATTGGGACATTGTCGCCAACAGCGGTCATTTCACCGCCACCCTGAAGCTTTTGTGGCAAAACGCCGCGTCGCCCTTCGCCGAGTTCCTGCGCTTCAGCGATTGGCTGCACGCCAAGCTCGGTCGCACGCATCAAATCGCCCTCCACGTCACGGCGCAGGCTCTTTTTGACTTCTTGGTCAACGAAGCCGCTTTGGATCGCGATCTCGTCGCCAACACGCTGGAAGCTGATTGGCACCGCACGCCGAGCCGCGAGGCGCTGAACCTACGAGGGCATCATCTCGCTGTTCCCAAACTCGAAAAACGATCTGCGAAACGTCAGGCCCGCCACACGGCGGTGGTCAACGAGTGAGCGTATCGAGCTGATCGCGCAGTTTTTTCAGATCCCAGCGGCAGACGCTGCCGAGTGCGGTGTGGGCGAGCAGATGGCTCGCGTCGCCATCGAAGACGAGGTGGCATTCGCCGGGCCAGCGGATGTGGGCGGGGAAGGTCAGGCGCAGCACCTCGGTGAAGCCTGTGGTTTCCAGCAGGCGGATTTCGTGGTTGTCGAGGGTGGCGAGCAGGCTGCCATCGCGTGAGGAGGCGAGGCTGTTGAGGCGGAGGCTGGCGGGCAGCAGGCGTTCTTCTTTCCAATCCTTCACGCGGAAGACCCGGCCGGTGCCGCTGACTTTCAGCAGCACTCGATCTGCGCCGAGCGCGATGGCCTGGGTGACGCTTTCACGTTCACAAAGCGTGTGCAGCAAGCGTCCTTCGGGCAGTGACCACACTTTGGCGCCGGGCGTTTGATAGCTGGAGGTGACGACCCAGCGACCATCTGGCGCGATGAGGCTCGCAAGCGTGCCGGGGTGCTTGATGCGCACGGTTTTGGAGCCATCGAGGGGCACCACGAGATGGAGTCCTGCGCCGTTGTTGCTGAGCAGCAGGTGTTGGCCATCGGCGGTGGCATCGCGCAGCAGGTTGCCCTGGCCGGGAAGGATCGTTTTGGAGCTTTGCAGGGCATTCAACGAGCGCTCGGTGAGTTCATCGGCCCAGCCGCAGGTCCAGAGCTTCGTGCCATCGGGTGAAAAAAGGGCGCTGAGCCACTGGCCGGCGGCTTTGCGTTGCTGATGAATGAGGCGGCCCACGTCGAAGTCCCACACGCGCAGGCCTTCCTCGTCAATGACGGCGGCCAGCCTGCCATCGCGGCTGAAGGTGGCGCTGCCGAGATTCTCGCTGTGCGGCTCCTCCTGCGGCGGGGCGAGCATGGTGAAACAAGAGGATGCAGGCATCTCAAAGACTTCCGCAGCTTCGTTTTCGACCGCGCCGAAGAGTCGCGTGCCATCCGCGCTCCACCACAGCGCCGTGTGCGGGCGATGATCGACCTCGCGCCGCATGATCTCCACGCCTCGCGCCGCATGCCACAGCCGCACGTGCGCATCGGCGGAGGTGCTGACGAGCTCCTGGCTGCACGGTCGGAAGGCCACGCGGATATTGGGCGCTTCGTGACCGCTGAGGCGATGCTTTAGGCGGCCTTGTGCATCCCAGATGTAGATGAAGCGGTTGTCACAGCCGGTGGCGATGAGATCGCCCGCCCAGTCGAGGCTGTGCAAAAAGAGTGGATGCTCGCAAATGGCGATCTCACGCTGATCGGCGAGCGAGATGAGCCGCAGCATGCCGCTTTGCGCCTCGGCGATGGCGATGCGCTCGCCATGGTCATCGAGCTTCACGAGCGAGCCGGGCTTCATTTTGGACAGGCGAGCGATTTCACGTTTCGAGACCGTTTCGCGAACAAGGAGCCCGTTGGCATCGAAAACGGCCTCGCGCATGCCATCGGCGCTTCGCGTGAGATTCGGTGTTTCGAGGCGCTCGCGACTCAAACGGCCGATTTCCGGCAAAATGAGGCATGCGATGGTTTCGTTGCGGATTTCGTCAGACGGTGAAATGGCCCATGCCTCGCGCAGTTTGCTCAAAGCCTCGGTGCGACTGCCTGCGAGCCTTGTTTGTCGCAGCGAACGTGCCTCAGAGATCAGCGAGGTGCGATGCTCCATCCGCGCCTGATGCCGTGCAAAGGCCAGCGAGCCGCCGATCATGCCACCGACGAGCAAAACGATGATCACGAGCATCGCGGCGATGCCGGGATGACGTCGAGTCCAGCGCCAGAGCCTTCCGGGCAGGCTGATGGGGCGTGCGAGGATGGCACCGCCATCGAGGAAGCGGCCCAAATCATCCGCCACGGCACTGGCGGAGGCGTAGCGTGCCTCGGGTGCTTTTTGCAGGCACTTCAGGCAGATGGTTTCGAGGTCACGCGGCACGCTGGGGTTTAGTTTGCGCGGCGAGAGCGGTTCGTTTTCACGGAGCTGCACGAGGATGGCATCCAGCGTCGGCCCCTGAAACGGCGGCCTGCCCGTGAGCAGATGATAAAGCAACGCGCCGAGGCCATACACATCCGTGCGCACCTCCGCGCTGCCCGCGAGCGCCTGCTCCGGCGCGGCGTAACCCGGCGAGCCGAGCATCTGCCCCGTGCGCGTGAGTTGAGCCGCCGTGGTGCTGCCAGTGGCGATGCGGGCGATGCCGAAGTCGGTGATGTGCGGCGTGTTCTCCTCGTCGAGCAAGATGTTCGATGGCTTGAGATCGCGGTGCAGCACGCCGTTCTCGTGCGCATGTTGAAGAGCCTGTGCGATGCTTTGCACGCACTTCGCGGCGTCGCTGGCCTGCATCGGATGCTCGCGCACGAGCTGCTCCAGGCTCTTCCCCGCGATGTGCTCCATGCTGAACCATGGCACGCCATCGTCCTCGCCCACGTCAATGATGCTCACGATGCCCGGATGCTTCAGCCGTGCCGCCGCCTGCGCTTCGCGATGAAACCGCTCCCGCTCTTCCGCACCCGCGAATTGTGCCCGCAGCAGCACCTTCACCGCCACCACGCGGTCCAGCCCACGCTGCCGCGCCCGATAGACCACGCCCATGCCGCCGCGTCCGATCTCCTCAAACAACTCGCAGCTCGCCAGCCGCGTCCAGGGCACCTCATGCTCTTCCAAAGGCATGTCCTCTTCCCCAAACGTGATCTTGAACAAGCACCGCGAGCAGTGACAACCCGTCATCTGCGCACCTGTCAATGGCCCGCCGCAGGTAGCGCAGGTGGAGGTTTCGAGAGCTTCGGGAGGCATTGGTATCCATTACTCCGTGTTCACGGTGTGAGATTACAGGAAAACGTCAGCATCAGGACTTGCGGAGGCGTTTTAGCTTCTCACCGACGCGGACGATGGCCTCGATGGCGGGCTTCAGCTCGCAGCCGATGTCCGTGAGGGAATACTCGACCGTCGGCGGCGAGGTGGGCTGCTCGTGACGATCCACCACGCCGATCTCGACGAGATGGCGCAGACGCTGGGTGAGCATTTTTGCGGAGACGCCGGAGAGATCGTTTTTTAGTTCGCTGAACCGGCGCGGGCCGCCGCTGAGATACCAGATGATGTTCGGAGTCCATGCGCCGCCAAGAAAGCTCATGCAGAGCTTCAGCGGACAGGCGGGTGGTGGCGGGCTGACTTTGCTTTTGCGGCGCGGGACCATGTGGAGCGATGTGGTGGTTACTGATTGGATACCTCATTCAAAGCCGCCGACAAGCTCCACGGTTTACAAAGGTAACCACGAAGCCATTTTGATGCCCTCATCCCATGAACATCCTTGAAGCCATCGAAACCCGCCGTTCCATCAAACACTACGATCCTGCCCACGTCATGCCGGAGGCGGATGTGGACAGGCTCATGGAGCTGGCACGGCTCGCCCCGTCGTCCTTCAACATGCAGAACTACCGCTTTGTGCTCGTGCGCGATCCTGAACTGCGACGGCAGATTCGCGCCGTGGCCTGGGATCAGGCGCAGGTGACGGATGCCTCGCTGCTGGTGGTGATGTGCGCGGACCTGAGAGCACATGAGCATCAGCCGGAGCGCTACTGGAGCCATGCGCCGCAACCGGTGCAGGACATTCTGGTGCCAGCTTTGAAGGGCTTTTATGCAGGGAAGGATCAGCTCATCCGCGATGAAGCAATGCGCTCGACTGCTTTGGGTGGCATGACCTTGATGCTGGCCGCTCGCGGGCTGCGCTATGAAACCTGCCCGATGGTGGGATTCGACCCCGAGGCGGTCTCCAAGATCATCCGCCTGCCCGTGGACCATGCGATCAGCTTCATGATCGCTATTGG
Source organism: Prosthecobacter sp. (assembly GCA_046316935.1). Classification (GTDB taxonomy): domain Bacteria; phylum Verrucomicrobiota; class Verrucomicrobiia; order Verrucomicrobiales; family Verrucomicrobiaceae; genus Prosthecobacter. The sequence goes on along the minus strand of JBKCXA010000545.1, from coordinate 601 downwards.
CAAAAGCTTGCAGGAGCCGTGGCCTCGCGGCGACCGTCTCGACAAAAGTGAAACCGTGATCGTGAACCAGTTCCCCGCGTGAGCACGAAGGCTTTCACCTCGCGCCTCGGCATTGAGCACCCCATCATCCAGGGGCCGTTCGGCGGCGGGCTTTCGTCCGTGAAGCTTGCCGCGGCGGTGTCGAATGCGGGCGGTCTCGGCTCATTCGGAGCGCATCATCTTTCTCCAGGGCAGATGCGGGAGGTGATTCGCGATCTGCAAACAGCCACCGCGAAGCCCTTCAACATCAACCTGTGGGTTTCGCGGCATGATCCTGGCGCGGAGGAGATGACGTCTGAGCATCATGAGCTCGGTTTGCGGCAGTTTGGAGCGATTTACGAACGTCTCGGCATTGAACCGCCGCCCGTCGAGCCGCCGGATAATTTCAGCTTTGAGCAGCAGGTGGAGGTGATTCTCGATCTGCGACCTGCGGTGTTCAGTTTTGTGTTTGGCATCCCCGAAGCCGACATCCTGCGTGACTGCGCCCGGCGTGACATTCTGACCGTCGGAGCCGCGACAACACTGGAGGAGGCCGCTGCGCTCGATGAGGCCGGTGTGGACA
>JBKCXA010000544.1:0-3096 GCA_046316935.1 Prosthecobacter sp. | reverse complement strand
GCGGACTCGATGAGGTGCTCGCGGCGAAGCTGACAAGGCCCCGCGTGCGTTGGACGCAAAACCTTGAGGATGCGCTGGTGAAGGACAGTGGCTCATCCAACGAGCGGAAGATTCAAATCGGCTCGCTGAGCCTGGATCAGGGCGAGGTGGCTTTTGAGGCCACGAAGAAGCTTCCCGTGCAGGGTTCCTTCCAAATCGCCGCTGAGCTGCGTGGACTCGATTCAACTCTTCACTCGACGCAGAAGCAGCGAATCACGATTTCGGAGCTTCAAACGGCGTGGAAGGCTTTCGAGCCGTTTTTGCAGATCAAATCTTTGAAGGCTGAAATCGTGCCGGATGATCTTCGTGAGCGATTTCATGTCGAAGCGATGCAAATCACCGAGCCGCGGGTGACGCTGAATCCCGAAAACGGGCCGTGGTTTGAAAAGATCGCCACTGAGACGGAGCCGGAGATGAAGGAGCTGCCGTTCTGGAAGCGGCTGGGCTTTGGTTCGATCGACATCACCGCGGCCAGCGCAAGCGTCGTGGTGCCGCTGGCGGAGCGGGTGGAGATGGAGACGGCTTTCGAGGTCAAAACGAAGGCCGGCGGCCTGCACCAGCTCGCCGTGCAGGAGGCGCGGGCGATGATTCCCGGCCGGGCCAATGTGCCGGTGGCCTCGCTAAAGACCGTGGTGATCGAAACGAAGCTGCCGGACATGTGGCAGGAGCATCGCGTGGAGCGCATCGAGCTCGCTGGCGGCCATGTGGATGTGGGTGATGCCTTGATGACCTTGTTTCGCGGTCCGGCGGAGATCGTGGAGGAGAAGGCGCAGGCCGTGGCACAGCGCTGGACGGCAGGTGAAGTGAGGATAAGCAATTTTGGCGTGACGCTGGAGGAGATCGCCCCACAGTTCCCGCCAGTGCATTTCGACCTGGGTTTCGTCACGAAGGACACGCCGCTCGATCTCGAAGGCCTCGCGGAGAATGTGGAGCCGCAGCGCATCACATTGAGGAATCTCCGCATCCCCTCGCCACACCGGCCGCTGAATGCCGTGGCGGAGATGACGGAGATCCGCGTGCATTACACGCTCGACGGCCTGCTCCACCGCCGCATCGACCGCGTGGAGATCCTCGCGCCCACGCTTTTCGTCGGCGAGGACCTGTTCTGGTATGTGGAGAACTACCGCAAGTTCATGAAGGGCGAGCCGGAGCTGGCGGATACCTTTGTGGGCCCGGTGCAGCCACCGAAACCGGAAGCTCCCGGCTGGCGGGTGGACACGCTCGCAGTGAATGACGGCCGCCTCGCCATCGCCCCGAAAGGCGTTCCCATCCGCGGCCTCGGCGAGCCGTTCCCCTTCAGCTTCACCACGCGGCTGGAAAGCGGCGAATTGCAGGCCGAACTGCAAATCCCGCAGGAGGACCGCGAGCTGGCCAACCTGAAGCTCAAATTCACCAACCTGCGCGGCAAGGTGAGCTTCAACCTGCCGCTGCGAGACCGGGACAACAACGTCGTCGAGGTCTTCCAGGCGGATCGCATCCAGTGGAAAAACATGCACGCGGAGACCACGAGCCTGAGCATCACCTACGACCGCAACGGCATCTACGGCAGCTTTTACGGCAAGGCCTACGCCGGTGATGTGAACGGCGCCTTCAACATCTACCTCGACGACAGCTACACTTGGGACGGCTGGATCGCCGCCACCAAGATCAACAGCGGGCCGGTCACGAAGCTGCTCTTCCCCGAGTACTTCACGATCGACGGCACCGTCACCGGCAAGATCGTGGCCACGGGCGATGGCGACGAGCTTTACCAGGGCGATGCCGAATTCCTCAACGACGGTCGCGGCCGCTTCGAGATCGCCGCGCTGAACGATCTCATCAAAGAACTGCCCGCGCCGATGCGCGGCGACATCGCCGATCAAATCCGCCGCATCGGGCTGGAAACGCTGCGTGACTTCGACTATGACAGCGTCGATGGCAAAGCACGCTTCTACGGGCGCGAGGGCCGCGGTCACCTGCGGTTCAAAGGTCCGGATGGCAAGCGCACCATCGAGATCAATGTCTATGATCACCGTCTCGCGGCCAGAAAGAATCCCTAGCCTCACGCTGCTCCTCGCGTGCGGGCTTCTCGCAGCCTGCAAGCAAATGCCGGAGGTGCCCATCACCACACCGAAGCCGCTCGAGGTGAACCTCAACATGCGCCTCGATGTGTATCAATACCGTGGCGATGAGCCTGCCGATAAAGAAGCGGGCAAGGCGCTCGACGAGGCCAATACCCGCATGCGCAACCGCATGGCGGAGATCTACAATTTCAAAGGCAGCGAGCTCGTCGGCGAGAATCACCGCGGCCTGCTCGAGATCCGCCAGGTGCCCGCGGGCAAGTGGGGCGAGGATGTGAAGAAGCAGGTGAGCGCCGAAAACGAGGACCGCATGCTCCTGATGCGCCAGAAGGCCAAAGACTCCGGCCGCACGCTGCAAGAAGTGCAGGACGAGCAATGGAAGATCCGCACGCGCCAGGCCAACGCGAAGGAATGGATCGAAGTGCCCGGCAAAAATCCCGGCACCTTCCAGTGGATCCGAGCCGGTGAAACCACCGCTGAGGCTGAGAAGCCTGCGGAACCCGCCGCGAAGGAAGCGGACAAGCCTGCGGAAGCGAAGCCGGTGCCGTAGATGGGTTTCAAGTTTCAGGTTTCAAGTTCCATGACACTTGAAACGACCTCACTTCCTCGCCTCGACGGTGATCGCCGTCGTCGAAATCTCCGCTGCGATGCCACGCAGATGCTTGTCGAAGAACTGCTGGATGCGCTGATCGAGTTCCGGGCTGCGGAAACCGTGGCCGCCATTCGTCATCGTGATGAGGAGGGATTCCACACCGGCTTTTTTCAAGGCGGCATCGAGTTCGGTGGCTTGCTCGTAAGGCACCAGCGGGTCCTCGGTGCCGTGGGCGGTGAGGAAGGGCGCATCGCCAGCGGAGATGTGGGTGACGGGCGAGGCTTCTTTGGCGGCTTCCTGCTTCTCCTGCACGCGACCACCAAGCAGCAAGGCCTCGGGATAGTCCGGCGTGGTGCGGTCCACGGTGCTCTTTTGGGTGACCATGGTGAGGAAGTTCTCCGGGCC
>JBKCXA010000543.1:0-6412 GCA_046316935.1 Prosthecobacter sp. | reverse complement strand
TCGAACGCCCGGTCGCCCTTCTGCACATCCGCGTCATGGCACTCCAGGCAGTATTTGCCGAGAAACTGCTGCACGAGCTTCGGCGGCGCATCAGCGGCGGTGGCGAATGTAGCGGCGAAAACCGCTGAGGTAAAAATGAGGTTCTTTGAGTTCAAAATCGAAAGCGTTGAGCGTGTCGCGGTTTCTTAACCGCTAATGTGACGCTGACATGACGCTAATGAGCTGAATTCAGATTGCTGTTATCAGCGTCCCATTAGCGTCTCATCAGCGGTTAAAACCTTCCGTTCAAGCAAACCGCCCCGTGCTGCTGCCAAACGAATCGGTCTCCACGCCCATCTTCTGGGCGATATCGACGAAGAGATTGCACAGCGGCACCTTGTTGATGCCTTCGCGGGGCACTTCGCGGAATTCGCCGTGCTTGTAGCCGCCGCCGGCGAGGAGGATGGGCAGGTCGGAGTTCTTGTGCGAGTTGCCATCGCCCATGCCGCTGCCGAAAAGCACAGTCGTGGAGTCCAGCAGCGTGCGCTCGCCGTCGTTCATCTTGGCTAGGCGGGCCACGAACTTGCCGAAGTGCTCGATTTGATACGTCTCCAGCTTGATGAGGTCGGCGATGGCCTCCGCGTCGTTGCCGTGGTGGGAGAGGCCGTGCCAATCTTTTTTGATGCCGAGGTGCTGCGGCATGAAATCGCCGCCGATCTCCAGCGTGGCGATGCGCGTGCTGTCGCTCTGCAAAGCGAGCGCGATCATCTCATACAGCAGCGGCAGGTCCTCGACCGCGTTGCGATTGGCGGGCTTTTCAAACGGTGCCTTCGGCTTCGGCTGATGCGTCCATTTTTGACGCAGCTCGAGGCGCTTCTCCACATCGCGCACGGAGGTCAGATACTCGTCGAGCTTGTCCTTGTCCTCCTTGTTCACCTGCTTCGAGAGGCGGTTCGCCTCCTCGAGCACGGAATCGAGGATGGAGGCCTGCACCTGATTTTCCTGGGCGCGACGTGCCTGACGCTCCTTCGAGTCGGTAACGAACAGCTTCTCAAACAACTCCGCCGGATTCGTCACCGGCGGCACACGCACGCCCGACTTCGTCCACGAGATCTGGCAACCACCATGAATGCCGCCTTCGGAGCCGACCGTGAGTGCCGGAAAACGCGTCTCAAAGCCCACCGCATCCGCGAGGAACTGGTCGATGGTCACATTGCCCTCGGGGCGATTTTGCGCCTCAGAGTGCAGCACGCCAGAAAGGAACGAATGCACCGCGAAGTGCCCACCCTTCACGCCGTGGTCGAGCCCGCGAAAGACCGTCATGTGATCGCGAATGCCCTCCAGCGGCTGCAGCAGCGTGGTCTTCTCGTAGTTGCGGCCCTGCGTCGTCGGAAACAGGCTCTTCGTCTGATAGCCGAGCAGGTTGCCGATCGCCACAAAGCGCCGAGCGCCCATGCCCGCGCCTTTCGCCGCCTGGACGGAGCCGCCCACGGACTTCGCCATGAGCGAGGACATCCCCGGCAGTGCGAGCGTGGTGCCGAGGGAACTGAGAAGGAAATGACGACGATTCATGCAGGGTGTTGGGGGGGGGCGAGGAAACGAGGGGAAACAGCCTGTTGTTGCAGCAGATGGCGGGCCAGCAACAGGGTGGCATGAGCTCTTGAAGCATGCTAACACCGCTTGATGAAAACAGCTCCGTTTCGCTTTGCCCTCATCCTCCTCGCGGCCGCTGCGCCAGCTTTGGCCGCTGACTGGCCCATGTGGCGGCATGATGCGCGGCGTTCGGCGGTGACGGCGGAGGTTTTGCCGGAAAAGCTGGCGCTGGAGTGGTCGCGGGACCTTGGCATGCCTGATCCGGCTTTTGATTACCATTTCAGGCTCTGTGCGGATGAGGCAAACGAGCCCGTGGCAGCGGGCGGGCTGCTGTTTGTGCCTTCCAATACCCGCCACAGCGTGACGGCCTATGATTTGAGCAGCGGAGAGGAGCGTTGGTGTTTCATCACCGAGGGACCGGTGCGGTTTGCGCCGGTGGTGGAGGCGGGCGTCGTGTTCTTTGGCTCGGATGACGGCCATGTGTATGCCGTGGAGGCGGCCAGTGGCGCGGTGAAATGGAAAACGCGGGCTGCACCTGCGGACCGGGCGGATCATCGGATGCTGGTGAATGGCCGCATGAGCTCACGCTGGCCGGTGCGTGGCGGGCCGGTGATCTCGAATGGCATCTTGTATGCGGGCTGCGGTGTGTGGCCTGCGGAGGGTGTCTTCCTCGTGGCCTTTGATGCGGCCACAGGCGCGGTGAAATGGCGAAACGCGGACATCAGCCAGATTGATGATGGTTTGGAGGAGCACGGCCAGATGGCGGACATGGGCCTGCCTCCGCATGGTTATCTCGCGATGCTCGCGGGGCGTGTGGCAATGCCGAGCGGTCGTGCGCTGGCGGCGTTTGCCGAGCCCACCACGGGCAAGCTGGATCCCTACAATTCCTTTTACGCGAAGGTCTATCCCGTGCCGCGTGGCTCCTGGGCACTCACGGGCAATGCGGACTATTGGTTTCAAGGCGGTGCCGTCATGGGCACCAGCCCGGAGATGCTGGAGCGCCTGCCCGCCGGGCCGGTGACGGAGGAGGAATTCGCCCGCATGGCTCGCAAAGACCTCGCCTGGGTGCGTGACATGAAGCGACGCAAATTCATCCAAGGCGACGAAGGCATGGTCAAAGTCGATCTGCGTGATCCAAAGGTGGGCCTCTTCATCAACACGAAGTCCCAGAGCAGCGCGCAACTCTTTCAGATCGCCGAGCGTCCGGTGCTGAACATGGCTCAAATCGGCACCCGGCATGAAGTCGGCGAGCGTGGCATGCCCATCTTCACGGAGACACGCATGTATCGCAGCGAGTTCGCCGATCCGAAAGGCGTGGAGGTGGAGCGTGGCATGACCCGCGTGGCCGTGCCGAAGTATGACAAACTGCGCGGCTACAAACTCGACGAGGCTTTTTGGAAGCTGAACCTCATGCCCTCCAAACAAGGCCAGCCCGTGCAGCGAAACCTGGAGTTCCCCATCGAGTGGGAGCTGGATGTGCCGCAGCTCACCGTGAAGCTGCTCGCAGGCAACCGGCTCTACCTTGCCGGTGAAAACAAGGTCGCTGCCGTCACGCTGGATGAAAAACCGAGCATCGACTGGCAGGCGAAAGTGGACGGCTATCCCGCGAGCATCATCGCCGCGGATGGAAAGCTCATCGTGAGCACGAATCGTGGCAAACTGCATGTCTTCGGCGCGGCGGCACCGCGCAGCATCGCGGAGGAAAAACCCGCCGCATGGGAGCGACAGCCCGCATGGCGAGGTCAGGTGGCTCGGATCAAAACAGGGCTCAGCGGCGGCTACGCTCTCGTGCTCGGCTGGAACAGCGGCGAGCTGGCGAAAGAGCTTGCTCTGCAAACGAAGCTGCACGTCATCGTCGCCGAACCCGATGCCGCCGTCGCTGCACAAGCCCGGGAAGCCATGCGCCATGCAGGCCGATGGGCGGAGCGCCTGCACATCCTCACGGGCACATCCAGCGTGATGAAGCTGCCGCCGTATTTTGCCGAGGTGGTGCTCTCCGAAAGCCTCGCGAAACTCGATGAAGGCGCCCGCCTTTGGACGCGGCAGGCCTTGCAATGCCTGCGACCGCACACCGGCATGGCATTGCTGCCGCTGAGGCCTCAATTGATCGAGCAGGCCAAAGCTCACGCCGAGGCCATCGGCGGTGGTTTTGAGTTCAGCATGCAAAAGAACCTCTCCATCATCCACCGGCGCCAGGCACCAAAGGGTGCGGATGATTGGACGCATGAGAGCGCCAGCCCGGCAAACACCTTTGCCTCACGCGACACGCTCGCCGTGCCGCCCTTTGGCCTGCTGTGGTATAGCGGCGGCATTGATCGTGAGTTCTCGCCGGAGTTTGAGTATCATCACAATCGCAATCCCTATCCCGTCATCAGCGGCGGCAGGCTCTTCATGCTCGCCGCGAATGAAGTGCACGCCGTGGATGCCTACACCGGGCGTCATCTCTGGCAGCGGGAGATGCCCGTCTCACCCATGACCGAGCGGCGTCTCGCCGATCACCGCACGCATCAGCGTCCGGTGGATCAAAACCTGATCGCCACCGCGGACCGGCTCTATGTTTTCACCGAGCAGGCCGCGCATGGCTTTGATCCCGCCACGGGCGATGCCCTGCCCGTCATCGAGGTCCCCGGCGCACCGGTGTGGGATGAGGTGCGCATGGAGGGCGAGATGCTTTTCATCTCCGCTGGCAAAAAACTCCACGCTCTGGACCGCCGCAGCGGCAAGCAGGCCTGGGAGCGGAGCAGCGAGCAGGATCACACCGCCTTTGGCATCGGCGATGGGCGGCTCTTTGTCGTGGATTACACCACCGACCGCGCCCGCAGTGGCGACAAAGCAGGCGCTTATGAAACACGCCTCACCATGCTGGATGCCAAAACGGGCGAGAGCTTCTGGAGCGAGCCTTTGAGTGCTCCCGCGCATCCGGGGCAGAGCGAAGCCAGCGCCGGCAAACCCAAATGGAGCGGCATCTTCATCGAAAACCCGCTCAAGCCCACGCTGCACTTCAATACCGCGCATGGCGTCGTGCTCGCCATCGTGGACCGGCATCAGTTTCATGCTTTCAACGCCGCCAGCGGCAGCCGCCTCTGGCAGCATGACAGCGGCGCACGCCTCACGGACCTCGTCACCTTTGAGCCGCCTACTGTGACCAGTGATCTCGTCATCTGTGACAACGGCACCGTGCTCGATGTGAGCACCGGAAAGCCTGCCGGCCCGCAGCAAGTGGGCGGACGCGGCACCGGCTGCAATCGCTTCGTCGGCAGTGATGCGCTCGTCACCTTCCGCAGTGCCCTCGCCTGCTACCTCGACCTCGAGAAAAACGAGCGCACCTACCTCAGCAGCACCCGCCCCGGCTGCACGAACAGCATGATCCCCGCCGCCGGCCTCTTGAATGCGCCCAACTTTGCCCACGGCTGCGTGTGCAATTACCCCTTTCTCACCAGCTTCGCCCTCTTCCACCTCCCCGAAGCCGCCAAATGGGCACCGAAGCAAAAACCAGATGTGCAGTTGCAGAGGAACCCGAACAAGGATTGACCGGCAGAGGCATGTTCGGGCTTCTTCATCGTGTACTTTCAGCACGAATGACACGTTCACCATCACATGAAGCTCACAGCCCTGCTCTTTTCGTCATTCGCCATTCTGCATTCGTCATTGGCCGCGGAGCGACCCAACATCCTCTTCATCCTCGCTGACGACCTCGGCTGGCGTGATCTGGGCTGTTATGGCAGTCCGTTCAATGAAACGCCGCATCTCGACAAGCTGGCGACGCAGGGCCTGCGCTTCACGCAGGCCTACACGGCGGGCGCGGTGTGCTCGCCGACGCGTGGCAGCATTCAAACCGGCAAGGTGCCGCCGCGCACGGGCGTGACGGACTACATTCCGGGCTTTTCGTCGGCAGGTCGCAAGCTCGTCACTCGGCCGACGAACAAGCAGCTCGCGCTAGAAGAGGTCACGGTGGCCGAATCACTCCGCGAAGGTGGTTACCAGACCTTTTACGCGGGCAAGTGGCACCTCGGAAACCAAGGCTTCGCGCCGGAGGACCAAGGTTACGAGATCGTCGTTCCAGATGAAAACCACGCGAAGGATTGGCAAGGCGGCCAGAAGCTCAGCGAGTCCGCGATGAAGTTCCTCGACAAGCACGACGCGAAACGGCCCTTTTTCATGTTTCTCGGCTACCACGAGCCACACACGCCCATTTTGGAGTATCCGGACCACATCGCCAAATTTCGCGAAAAGGCTGCGAAACTCTCCGCTGATGCCGCGCCGCGTAGCGAACGCGATGGCATGACACGCACCATGCAAAACGACGCCGCCTACGCCTCCGAGGTCGCGGGGCTCGACAGCTTTGTCGGCAGTGTTTTGGACAAACTCGACCGCAGCGGCCTCGCGGAGAGCACCATCGTCATCTTCTTCTCCGACAACGGTGGTCTCTCGACCAAAAGCGATCCCGGCCCGACCTCGAACGAACCCCTCCGCGCTGGCAAAGGCTGGCTTTACGAAGGCGGCATCCGCGTCCCGCTCATCGTGCGGGCACCGGGCCTCACGAAAGCCGGCACCACCAGCGACACGCCCGTTTGGAGCACCGATTTTTATCCCACGCGGCTCTCGCTCGCCGGACTCGCCGCGCGGCCCGAGCAGCATCACGATGGTCTCGACATCAGCAGCCTGCTACGCGGTGAAACCGCGCCAGCACGCGACGCGCTCTACTGGCATTACCCGCACTACCACGGCTCCACCTGGGCACCCGGCGGCGCGATGCGCGAGGGCGATTGGAAGCTCATCGAGCACTTCGACGAAGGCAGCGCCGAGCTTTTCAACCTCAAGACCGATCTCTCCGAGAAAA
>JBKCXA010000542.1:0-2212 GCA_046316935.1 Prosthecobacter sp. | reverse complement strand
CAGCATGGCGACTTGCTCAAAGGACACACCAAAAACGCCGCCGAGGTGGATAAACCCATCGCCGGCCTCCTTCGCGATCTCCGCGCTCGCGGCCTGCTTGATGATACCCTGGTGCTCTGGGGCGGCGAGTTTGGCCGCACGCCCGTGGCCCAGGGCACCGATGGCCGCGATCACAATCCGCACGGCTTCACCATGTGGATGGCCGGTGGCGGCGTGAAGGGCGGCATGGCCTACGGCGCCACCGACGACTACGGCTACTACGCCGCCGAGAACAAGGTCCACATCCACGACCTGCACGCCACCATCCTGCACCTGCTCGGCATGAACCATGAGCGCCTCACCTACCGCTATGCCGGTCGTGATTACAAGCTCACCGACCTCGCCGGCAATGTGGTGAAGGACATCATCGCGTGATGCGTGAATCCGTGAAGGGCACCGAACGTGGCTCACGCATCACTCAGATAACCGCTCGCATCTCCCCACGCTTGGCTTATGGGCGTGGATGCCTTTCCAAAGCCTCGGCCTCGCGCCGCAAATCCTCGCTGCCATTCAAGATGCCGGTTACACCGAGCCCACGCCCATCCAGGCGGCTGCCATCCCGGCCATCATCACCGGTGGAGACCTCATCGGCATCGCGCAGACAGGCACGGGCAAGAACGCGGCCTTCACGCTGCCGATTCTGACCAAACTCACCGAAAAGCCCCTCCAGCCCGGCCAGCGCAGCCACACCCGCGTGCTCGTCATCGCCCCCACCCGGGAGCTCGTGGCTCAGATCGAGGAAAACGTGCTCGCCTATGCCAAGCATCTCCCGCTCAAGATCGCCAAAGTGTATGGCGGCGTCGGTGAAAAGCCTCAAAAGGACGCCCTCCGCGCCGGCAGCGACATCGTCATCGCCTGCCCGGGACGCCTGCTCGACCTCATGGGCCAGCGCTGCGCCGATTTCTCCAAGCTCGAATACCTCGTCCTCGATGAGGCCGACCGCATGCTCGACATGGGATTCCTGCCGGACATCCGCCGCGTTGTTCAGCAACTACCGAGGAAGCGCCAGACGCTGCTCTTCTCCGCCACGCTCTCGAAGGAGATCGAGTCTCTCACCCATGAGTTCCAGCATGCTCCGAAGACGGTGCAGATCGGCAAGCGTTCGAATCCTGCTGAAACCGTCACGCAGCACATCTACGAACTGCCGAAGCATTTGAAACTGCCGCTGCTTTCTCATCTGCTGAAGGACGACGCCCTGCAAATGGTGCTCGTCTTCAGCCGCACGAAGCACGGAGCCGATAAAATCGCCCGCAAGCTGGAGCAGACCGGCGTGAAGTGCGCCACTCTGCATGCGAACCGCTCGCAAAACCAGCGTTTGAAGGCCCTCGATGACTTCAAGGCAGGCCGCGTTCGCGTGCTCGTCGCCACCGACATCGCCGCTCGCGGCATTGATGTGGACGGCATCTCCCACGTCATCAATTTCGACTTCCCGCACGTCGTTGAGGACTATGTCCACCGCATCGGCCGCACCGGCCGTGCCCAGGCCATTGGCGATGCCATCAGCTTCGTCTCCTCCGATGAAATGGACGACCTGCGCCGCCTCGAGCGCTTCATCGGCCGCGGCATCACGCGGAAGCGGGCCGAAAACTTCGACTACAAAGCCTCACCGCAATCGCTCGACCAGGAGCCCGACCGCCCCGAATGCCGCCACCAGCATCAGCAGCGCCGTCTGCAGAACTCCCAGCAGCAGCGCCACCCAGGCCAGAGACGCCAAGGCGACCGCCCCAAGTCCCCGCAAGGCTCCAACCAAGGCGGCCAGCCGCAAGCCCGTTCCGGCGGTGGTCAATCTCAAGGACGCTCCGGTGGCGAGCAGCCGAAAGCCGCCCCCGCCAAGCGCAAAAGCTTCTGGGGACGCCTCACCGGCCGATGAAACCAGACTGAGCATTGACCACGGGGGAACCCATGCATGCGGTTCAAAAGTCAAAATCAGGCACGATTTGCCAGGCTGCTTCGCTCAGAGTCATTTGCGGTTGGCTCCAGAGACGCTCCGGTGGGCATGATTTGCCAGGCTACTTCGTTCGAAGCGTGCGTGGCCCTTCCTCCCGGCGCACCCTCGCCACGCACTTCACGTTGATCCGCTCGCCCTCGCGTCGCAGCAACGCCGTGATCCGGCGGTAGCCGTAGCGCGGATGCTCACGGCTCAGCCGCACGATGCGAACTCGTCGATGCCTCG
>JBKCXA010000541.1:0-2108 GCA_046316935.1 Prosthecobacter sp. | reverse complement strand
TTTCAATTACACCGCGCCGGATGGCAAGACGCAGGGCAAGTCCTTCTGCACCACGATGGGCGCTGCGGTCGATTTCATCGACGAGGACCTGCGCCGCCTCATCGTGAATGCCGCGTATCACCTCACCGGCATCGAAGTGCCTGCGAAGGCCGATGTGGCCTTTGTCGATCCCTTCAACCCGACGATGTATGGCTTCATCAAAGACGCGGGCTACTTCAAGCAGCGCAATCTGAAGCCCGGCGACTTCGCCACGGGCAAGAGCCCCTCGATGGGCCTTCCGGGTGACAAAAAGCCTGATGCCGCCGCTGCCGATCAGCCGCCGCATGCGCCGAATGCCGAGCCGCCTGCCGCCACGAAGGCGCGTGCGCAAAACGTCGCGCCACCGAGCAAAGGCGAGCGCATCGTGCTCATCGGTAATGGCCTCGCCGAGCGCGACACGTGGTACAGCCGCATCGAGACGGAGCTGCAGCTTCGTTATCCGGGTCGCGAGCTCTTCTTCCGCAACATGGGCCATGTCGGCGACACACCGGGCTTCCGCCCGCATCCGGCCCGCGTCTCGCAGTGGGCCTTCCCCGGCGCGGAGAAGTTTCATCCCGACAAGACCGTGCACAATGGCAAGGGTTTCTACCCCACGCCCGATCAGTGGCTCACGCATCTGAAGGCGGACACCATCGTGGCCTTCTTTGGCTACAATGAGAGCTTCGACGGGCCGAACAAAGTCGGTAACTTTGAAGCGGAACTCGATGCGTGGGTCGTTCACACGCTGAGCAAGGCCTACAATGGCAAGGAAGCGCCGCGTGTGGTGCTCGTCAGCCCCATCGCGTATGAAGACCAGAGCGCGAAACGCGATCTGCCGAAGGGTGACGCGGAAAACGCCAATCTGCTGCTCTACGCGGCCGCCATCGAGAAAGTGGCGAAGAAGCACTCACTCACATACATCGACGTGTTTTCGCCTTCGAAGGCGGTTTATGCCGAAGGCGGCGAAGCCTTCACCACGGGCGGTTTTGTGCCGACGGACAAAGGTTATGAAAAGATGGCCGAATGGCTCGCCACCGGCCTCTACGGCCACGCCAGCCGTGAGTCGAAGGCCGATCCGAAGCTCGTGCACGAGGCGGTGATGCAGAAGGACTGGTTCTGGAACAACGACTACAACATCCTCAACGGCGTGCACACGCACGGCCAGCGCTACAACCCCTACGGCCCGCAGAATTACCCCGATGAAGTGAAAAAGACCCGCGAGATGGCCGCGCTACGCGATGACCTCATCCGCAATGTCGCCGCGGGCAAGACGACCGATTTGAAGGTGGATGACAGCAAGACGCACAAGCTGCCCGAGGTGCCCACGAACTACCAGCCGAGCGTGAAGAACGGCAGCACGAAGTATCTGTATGGCGAGGAAGCCGTGAAGAGCCTCACCGTGCCGGAAGGTTACAAAGTGGAGATGTTCGCCAGCGAAAAGGAGTTCCCGAATCTCGCGAACCCCATGCAGCTCAGCTTTGACAACAAAGGCCGCCTGTGGGTCGCCACCATGCCGACCTATCCGCACTATCGCCCCGGCGATGCGCTTCCGGATGACAAGCTGCTCATCTATGAAGACACGAATGGCGACGGCAAAGCGGACAAGGAAACCGTCTTCGCCGACAAGCTGCACCTGCCCATCGGCTTCGAGTTCGCACCCGAGGGCGTGTATGTGACGCAGGAGCCGAATCTCGTGCTCATCCGCGACACGAACGGCGACGACAAGGCCGACAGCACGGAGATCGTGCTCGGTGGCTTTGACACGCACGACACACACCACGCCATCAGCGCCTTCACGGCTGATCCCAGTGGCGCGTTCATGCTTTGCGAAGGCGTGTTCCTTCACTCGAATGTCGAGACGCCCTACGGCCCCGTGCGCTGCGTCGATGGCGGCTTCTTCCGCTACAGCCCACAGCGCGGCCAGCTCGAGCGCACCATCCAGATGGGCATCCCAAATCCCTGGGGCTATGTCTTTGATCAATGGGGCCAGGATTTCCTCCTCCACACCTCCGGCACCACGATGAACTACGCGCTGCCCGTGCAGGTGAAGCCCGCCTTCGGCAGCAAGACGCCCTCCACGCCCGACCTCG
>JBKCXA010000540.1:0-4944 GCA_046316935.1 Prosthecobacter sp. | reverse complement strand
GGACATCAGCGTCCGGCGCGTGGCATGGCTCTTTGTGGCCGGCATTTTGGTCACCATCGGCTTCTTCGTTTACAAGGCCATGTCCGGCCAGATGTGACGAGAACCCGCCTCAGGCCACCGCAGGCTTGAGCATGGCCGTGGAAGGCGCTTCCGCCGTCATGAACGCCTTGGGGGCGGGCGACTCGGCGATCTTCACGCCCATTGCAGCAAGAGTCTTCTCCGCCTGCGTGACGCTGCCGTTCCAGGAGGTGACGATGGGATAGACCTGGGCGGTGTTGGCGAGGAAGACGGTGCCGGGGATGAGTTCCTCGGGCGGGCAGAGCTTCTTTTGGCCGAGGCGGTAGATGGGCTCGACGAAGGGGGCGCGGAAGATGTAATCGGCCTCGATGTCGTCGGTCGTGAGGTCGGGGAAGAGCTTCTTTAGGGCGGCGGTCCAGTCGCGGCGGATCTCGGCATCGGGCTGGGCGAAGCGTGAATCACTGCGGTGGAGGTATTTCGTGAGATAAACGACATGGCGGGCACCGCGGTCGGCGATGTCGGTGAGCGTGGAGGTCTCGACGACACCATCAAACGGATGCTCGCTCTGCGGCGTGGCCACCCAGTAGTGCGTGGTGAGCGGGCGCTTGAGGAAGAGCAGATGGTTGATGACGCCTTGATAGTCCGTCGAGGTGTCCAGGGCGGGCATCTTGGCCTTCATCGCGGGGCCGATGAGTTTTTCGACCTGCGGCGTGGGCAGGGTGATGACCATCTGATCGAATGAAGCCGCTCCGGTGCTGGTGGTGACGGTCGTTTTGCCTTCGGCATCGAGATCAATGCCGGTGACGGAGGTGTTGAGATGGATCTGGCCGCCGTGACGGGCGATGACCTCAGCAAAGGTGTCCGTGATGCGCTTGTAACCACCGCGGATGTAGCCTTTCTGCTCGCCTTTGCTTTCGCCCTTCTCGCGGTTGAAACGGGTCCAGAACCACAAGGCGGGCACGTCGTGGTAGCGGTCGCCGAATTTGGCCTCCAGCATCGGCTTCCAAAACTTCGCGAAGGCGTTTTTGCCGCTCAGTTTGGTGAGCCAGCTCACGGTGGTGACATCGTCGAGACCTTTGTCGCTCACGAGACGGCCAACGAGGCCGGTGATGCCGACACGAATGCGGTCGAGGAAGCGCAGCGGGGCAAACTTCAGCAGATCGACCGCCGTGTTCAGCGGGAAAAATTTCCCCGCATGGGCATACGCAAAGGTCGTGGGCCGCCAATAGACCTCCTCACGAATGCCGAGCGCCTCCAGCGTGCGCAACAGCGGTCCATCGCTGGGCAGCGTGCAGTGATAAAACTTCTCAAACGTCCGCCCACTATGCTCGAAGAAGGTTCCGAGACCGCCGAGCTGCTCCGAACCTTCGTATATCGTGACGCTGTGACCCGCCTGAGCAAGGCGCAGCGCACAAGTGAGGCCGGAGATGCCGCCGCCGAGGATGGCGATGGATTTGGAGGAGGAGGACATGGGTGGATTGGCTGTTGGTGGAGTGGCGGAGCGGGGAAATGACGAATGCAGAATGACGAAGGACGAAAGAAGCCAGAAGTCCGAATGACGAGGGTGAGAGGTCGTGAGCTCTTTTTGAGTTCGGACTTCGTCATTCAGTCGTCATTCGGAATTCGACATTCGTCATTTTAGCCTCATGCGCGTGCCCGATACTGCTCACGCAGCACGTGCAGCGGTTCCTCCTGCTTCTGCGGGAGCTGGTCGAGGGCCCAGTAGCGGGAGATGACGTTGAAGTAGCGCTTGATGGTGCGGGAGATGTTCATCTTGCTGACGCCGACCTTGAGGTCGTAGCGCAGGGTGTAGGGGATCTCGACGGCGCGGGCGCCGAGCCAGCGGAAGCGCAGCAGAAGCTCGAGCATGCAGGCAAAGCTGCTCTCCTGGATGAGCTTCTCGCCGCTGTTCTGGATGAGCTTGCCCAAAGCGACGCTGCGATAGGCGCGGAAGCCGGTCGAGTAGTCACGCACGTTCTTGTAGGGCAGCAGGATCTTCATCATGGCGAAGCAGCCGAGGCTGAGGAACTGGCGGAAGTAAGGCACGCCCTGCACGACGCTGCCTTTCTGGAAGCGGGAGGCGATCACGATGTCGGCGTCGCCGGCTTCGATGATTTTGACCATGTCCTGGACGTACATCGGGTCGTGGGAGTTGTCGGCGTCCATGGTGATGACGACATCGCCGACGAGCCAGCCTTCGCGGAGGCCGGTCTGGATGGCCTCGCCGAGGCCTTTGTTAACCACATGCTGCACGAGCTTCACCGGCATCGTTTTGGCGGCTTCGCGGGCGATCTCGGCGGTGCGGTCCTTCGAGCCGTCATCGACGACGACGATGGTGTACTGATAAGGCAGCTTCTGCAGCTTGGTGTGCAGGTTGTCGAGGAGCACGGGCAGGTCTTTCTCCTCGTTGTAGGCGGGAAGGACGACGGCGATTTCGTTGACGGTGGTCGGTGTTTTCATGGCGTGGTGGTGGATCAGGCGGTTTGAGTGGTGAGGGTGGAAATCGCTGTGGCAGCAGGCATCGCGGCGGCGACGGCGCTCATGCTGCCGGTAGGCCAGTGGCGCTGGAGGCTGCGGACGGTGTGCTCAACGAGGGCGCACTTTTTGGCCGCGGAGACCTTCATGCCGGGGAAGAAGTCCATCTGCGGCACATCGCTGAGATCGAGGAAGTCGGTGGGATGCAGCAGCAGCGAGGGAGCGATGCCACGCACGCGGCTGAGGGAGATGTTCATGCCCCAGTAGGCCTTCGCGAGAGCTTCCGATTTCTGCGCGAGGAACATCAAATAGGTGGCATGCACCGGCACGCGGAAGAGCGGCATCGTCGTCACCGGGATCTCGATGAGGCCATTCGGCCAAGTGAAGGGCTGCAAGGTGCCGAAGGCATCGCTTAACTTGCCGTAGAGGCCCTGGCGCTTCGCTTTTTCTTCGGGGCTGAGCTTCGAGTTCAGGAAGAAGAACATCCGCGCCACGGGGCCCAGGGCGCTGGGGAAGATGGAGGCGTCGTATTGATAGCCACGCTCGGCCAGCACCTCGCGAACGAGTGGGCTGGTGCTGAAGCCGGGGCCGCGACAGCCGCGTGTTTTCGTGCCGGTGACAGCCGCGATGGCGTTTTGGGCCCCGCCGATCTCCTCGTGCAATTGCTCACGGCTGTAGAGATGCAGCCAGGGCTCGTGCATGAAGCTGTGATTGGCGATTTCATGCCCGGCATCGGCGATTTGCTTCAACGCGGCACGGTTTGACTCAATCGTCGCGTCTTTGCCGACGACGAAAAAGGTGATGCGCTGGTTGCAGCGATCCAGCGTCTCCAAAATACGCGGCACCACCTTGTCGAGATAGCTCGGAAAGCTCTCCCAGCCGGAAACGCCCTGCGTTTTCAGGTAGCTCCAGAGATTGTCGAGATCGAGCGAGATGGAGGCGGCAGGTTTCATGACGCGGAAAGGGTGAAAATCAGGCGGCCATGCGCATCGGCTCGGGCATCGCGATGACTCGCGGGCCGAAGAGGATGTCGGTGATGCGTTCACCGGTGGTACCATCGCCGAAGACCTCGCGGGCACGGCTGGCGTCTTTGAACCACGCGGCATCGGTCAAGGAGGTGCGCAGCATCTCACGGAGACGCTCAGGCGATTCGCCGACGAGACGGGCCACGCCGCACTCGACTGCCTCGGGGCGCTCGGTGTTTTCGCGGAGCACGATCATCGGTTTGCCGAGCGCGGTGGCTTCTTCCTGAATGCCGCCGGAGTCGCTGACGATCAGCCAGGCATCGCCGAGCAGGTGAACGAAGTCGCGGTAGCCCATCGGATCGGTCAGGCGGATGCGCGGATGCTGGTCGAGCTCGGCGGCCACGGCGGCGCGGACGTTCGGGTTCGGGTGAACCGGAAAAATCATGCACAGGTCCGGCTGGCTCTCGATGAACTTACGCAGCGCACGCAGGTGATGGCTCATCGTCTCGCCGAAATTCTCACGGCGATGCGTGGTGACGAGCACGAGGCGTTTGCCAGCGGCCCACTGCTGCATCTCGGCCACCGTTTCGCCGGGCTTCGTGCTGGAAAGCGTCTGGCGCAGGGCATCGACGACCGTGTTGCCGACGAGGTGGATCGAATCGGCAGGCACACCTTCATCGAGCAGCGTGCGGCGGTTCCGCTCCGTGGCGGCGAAGTGGTAGGCGGCGATCTGGCCGACGAGGCGGCGGTTCATTTCTTCCGGGAAGGGGCTGAGCGGGTTGCCCGAGCGCAGACCGGCTTCCAGGTGCCCCACGGGGATTTTGCGATTGAAGGCCGCCACCGAGCCCATCACCGCCGTGGCGGTATCGCCCTGGACGAGCACGAGATCGGGCTTTTCGGCCTCCATGACGGGATCGAGCTGCTCCAGGAGGCGGCTGCCGAGCATGTTCAGGCTCTGGCCGGGGCGCATCGCGTCGAGGTTGTAGGTTGGGCGGATTTTGAAGAGCTCAAACAGCGGCTGGAGCAGATCCGTGTGCTGGCCGGAATTCACAGTGACCAGACCAGCCCCCCGGTTTTCGAGCGCCTTGATCATGGGGGCGAATTTGATGAGTTCCGGGCGGGTGCCGAAGCAAACGAGGACTTTGGACGGGCGGGAGGCAGAATTTGTGACTAACTTCATAATTACTATGATAAACCCAGGCTTATCATAGGCAAGACGAATTTATGAAAATTATCACTTTGGAGCCTAATTCATGCTTCTTTTCGCAAACATGCGAAAAAGTATTCCCTCGGTCCGTGCCAGGATTTGAGCACTTCCCATGTGTTTTGCCGGTCATCGCCGATTTGGCAGTCAATTTCCATGTGTCTCCCCGGCCACCGCCGTTTTGGCGGTCGGTTTCCATGCATCTCCCCGATCATCGCCGATTTGGCGGTCGATTCCCAACCGTTTCCCCGGCCATTCACAAGGCTTGAACGACCTTCCAAC
>JBKCXA010000539.1:0-4202 GCA_046316935.1 Prosthecobacter sp. | reverse complement strand
CGAGGCATCGACGAGTTCGCATCGTGCGGCTGAGCCGTGAGCATCCGCGCTACGGCTACCGCCGGATCACGGCGTTGCTGCGACGCGAGGGCGAGCGGATCAACGTGAAGTGCGTGGCGAGGGTGCGCCGGGAGGAAGGGCTGCAGGTGCGCAAACGCCAGCGGCGGATGCGGAGAGTGAGGCCTGGGCAGCAAGGGCGGCAGGCTGCGGCGCATCGCAATCACGTGTGGAGCCGGGACTTTGTGAGCGACCAGGTGGAGGGCGGCAGTGCCTTTCGCATCCGCACCTTGATCGACGAGCACACGCGTGAATGCCACGCCACGCATGTGGCGTGGTCGATCCGCGCCACGGACGTGCTTGGCGTGCTGGAGTCTGCGATGCGCAGGCACGGCACGCCTGAGCACATCCGCAGCGACAACGGGCCTGAGTTCATCGCGTATGCGATCCAGGACTGGATGCAGCATCGAGCGATCAAGATGAGCTACATCAAGCCGGGATCAGCTTGGGAGAACGCATACATCGAATCGTTCCACGACAAGCTGCGCGACAAATGCCTCAACCGCGAGGTGTTCGGCAGCCTGGCCGAAGCGCGAGTCGTCATCGAGCAATGGCGGCGTGAATACAATGAATACCGGCCTCACAGCTCGCTGGGCTACGACACGCCGGCCCAGACGGCGGCACGCTGTCAAATTGACTCGCTTTGCTCACCCTCCGGGCAGCCTGCCGGCTGTCTATCTCCCTTCGGTCGGTTCCGCTGCGGCCTCATCTCGCTACGCTCGATGAGACCTCCGCTGCGTTTGACAGCGTGAGAGAACCAACCAACATCAAGATCAACCCAAGGAGGCTGGAACTACATTGATGACCTGTCCCACTCCAGGGAGCAGGCCAGTGCCGCTGCCTTTCAGGCGGAGGCGCACCTCGAAAACATCACGCGTGGCATAGCGCAGATGCACGGTGTGGCCCTTCATCTCAGACTTTGCGGGCTTGCGGAGGAGTTTGTCGGAGTAGAGCAGCGTGCAGTCGATGCCGCGGAGGTCCTCGCTGTCGATGTGGGCAATTTGAAGGTCGCTGCGGCCGGTGGCCTTGATGAGATCACGAATGACGGACTCGTTTTCGACCTCGCAGAGGCCGAGGAGATCAGGGCCAGTGCCGTCGTGAAGGGCATTGATGACGGCGGCGAGGTTTTTGACCTTCGCGTCATAGGCCGCCTGGGTCCAGCCTTGCTCGGGCGTGAATTCGAGGTCGGTGGCGAGTTCGGACGCGGTGGTGTCGAAGAGGTTTCCGACGTTCCAAAAGGCGATTTTGATCTCGGGCATGGCGGGAGACTATCAAACCGGCTGCGAGTGTGGCAGCGTGAAAGTTTGTAGTTCGGGCGTTAGCCCGCCCGAGCTCTTCCAATCACGGGCTGAAGCCCGAACTACGAACCTGTGTCACGGCTGCTCGGGAGTGACACCGAGTCCTGGCGGGCTCGGGTTTTGCGCCACGTCATCGGGCGTGAAGAGCTCGCGGTCTGGTCCGGCGCTGCGGATTTCAAACTGCCCGGGCCCGTTGGCATGAAACCAAAACGGCGTGCCCCAGCGATCGACGAGCTGGCCGCCGCGGATGGCATTGTGCTGACGGGGAAAGACGTGGCCCTTCTGACCGGCGTATTGCGTGCCGGTGAGCGCGGCGGTGATGTCGGCGTTGTCGCCGAAGGAGGCGTTGATGCCTGCTTTGCGGATCAGCTCGACGAATTCGGCAACGATCTGGAGGTCTTCTTGAATGGAATGATCGGGTGAGTTTAGCAGGCTGGCTTTCTGGAGGTTGGCCGCGTCGATCTCGGGTGTGGCGGCCGTGCTCGGTGGCGTGTGAAAGAGGTCCGCTGGCTTGCCTAGATCGCTGAGCAGCGGCGCGGGAGGCGGCTGCGGTGCTGGCGTGGCCTCACGCGGCGTTGGCAGCCGGCCCGGCCAAAAGACGATGACCGCGGCCAAGACCAGAGCGATGAGGAGGACGAGCGTGCGGGGGCGTTTCATGGATGCACCTGGAGCTGAAACGTGGCGAGCAGCGGTTTTCCGTCGATCTGGAGCTGGGCGAAGAGACGCAGAAGGCCGGGCTCCGGGGAATAAATGGGAAAGTTGAGGGCCGGACCACCGCGCACATCGGTCAGCAGGATGTCGCCGCCGGAGGGATGGAGTTGCAGGAGGGTATCGGAGCCGGGGTAAAAGGCATGCAGATGGGCAAAGGCCTGCAACAGAGGCTCCAATCGGTTCACCGGCTGGCCGGCCTCGTCCTGCACCTGCATCTGGAGCACCTGCTCCTGACCGCTGCGGAGCATGCGGCCTTTGTTTCCACCGACGCTGATGGAAACCTTGAAACCGCCGACCTTGGCGAGAGTGCCTGAAGCATTTGGATCCGGCGGTGGCGGCGGTTTTTCACCTGTGACGGTGAGCTCTGCGGAAGGATACTCCGGCAGGCCGGTGGTGGCTGGTGTGAGCCCGGCACGCACTTGATAAGCACCGCTGAAGGCGGGTGTGAAGGTGGCGGTGAACTCGCCCGGCTCTGTGCCAGCCTTGGCGGTGACATGGTGAAATCCCGCGAGCTGCGGCGCGGTGATGAGGAACTGCACGGCCTGCGTGTGCATGGGCCAGAGCTGGTTTTCGATAACGGGCTTTCCTTCGGTGGATTCGAGCCTGGCGATGAGGGTGATCTCCTTGCCTGCCTCGGCGGGCGCTTTCGTGCGAAGCGAGAGGCGTGTGGTGGCTGCTTTTGGCCGGGCGTGGATGAAGCTGTAAGGGATGCGCCGCGGGACGAGTGGAAGGCTGCACTGCGGGCATTTCTCTCCAGGTTTGCCGATGGACTCGGTGTGAGCATGGCAGTGATAAATCTCGCCGTTGACGACAGCGGTCTCAAAACCGCTGGCGATGCTTTCGAGCGTCTTGCGAAGCGTGGCGAGTGCCTGCGGGAGGGCCCCGGTGTTTTCGACCATGCTTTGACGGGCGATGGCGTTGACGATTTGAAAGGCCTGCAAGCTCTGCTGCTCCACGAGGGCCTCTGTGCCGGGTTTCACCGGCTGGCTGGCGAGAAAACGAACGCAAGGGCTGAGCAGCGATACCTGCGCGGCGATCTCCAGCGGGCGCTTTTCATCCACGAGGCGGGCGACATTATCGGTGGCGAGGCGGATGACATTCCATGCCTCCTCGGCGGAACGCGGTGCCAGCATGCGCGGCGGCACGGCGACATCGGCGAAGAGGGCGTTGGCGGTGAAGAGGAGGGCGAGCAGGCGTGTCATGCTGAGGGCAAAGATGAAGGCAGGAATAGACAATAGACAATAGACGATAAACGGGGAGCATGAGGACATGCGTTGGCTATTCCTGGTCTTGATCACGTTTCTCTGCGCGGACACTCGCGCGGCGGAGCTGCGGCTGGTGATCGAGAATGGCGGGCTGCGTTTGAATGAGACGAAGCGGACGAATGAGGCGGGTGAAACGTGGTCCGTGACACGGTTGAGCTACCTGGTGAGCGGGGTGGCTTTGAAGACGAAGGATGGGACGTGGATGGAGGTGCCGGAGTCGGTGGCGTGGATGAATGTGGCGACGAAGCGGGACGCGGCGGTGTTTTCGAAGGTGCCAGAGGGTGAGTACACGGCGCTGCGTTTTTTTGTGGGCCTGGATGTGGTGGAGAATGATCGTGATCCGGCGACACGCGGGCCGGAACATCCGCTGAATCCGCGAGTGAATGGTCTGCACTGGAGTCCGCAGGGTGGATACATCTTTCTGGCGCTGGAGGGCATGTGGAGCGATGCGGCGGGCAAGATGAGCGGCTATGCATATCACCTGGGGCGGGTGCCGTTTCGCACGGAGATCGTGCTGGAGGGCACGGTGAAGGTGGAAAAGACGACGGAGGTGCGTGTGGGCATGGATGTGGCGTCGATTTTGAAGGGGGTGAGCTGTGCGAAGGATGGAACGGCGACGCATGCGCGTGAGGGCGATGCACTGGCGTTGAAGCTGAAGGCGAATTTGAGCCACGCGTTTGCTTTGAAGACGGTGAAGGCAGCAAAAGCCGTTTCGGAGCCGAAGATGGCTTTGAGCGAGAATTTGCCGCTGAGCATCGGAAAGGGCTTTCCGCAGCCGAAACTGGCTGCGGATGTGATTTTGACGAAAAGCCGTGTGGAGCTGGGAAGACGACTTTTTCACGATGGAAGGCTTTCACGCGATGGGACGGTC
>JBKCXA010000538.1:0-3514 GCA_046316935.1 Prosthecobacter sp. | reverse complement strand
AGCGCGGCCTGCTTCATGGCCTCGGGCGTCCAGTGGCTGTCGCGGCGGAAATAGACTTGTTTGCGGTCGCGGAGCTTCCAGAAGGGATCGGTGAGGTCGAGCACGTCGACGCCGGTTTTGCGCAGCGCCTCGAGGCGGGCTTTTTCGCCGGTGGCACGGATGGGGTCCCAGTAGCGGCCTTCGCGAATCTTCTCCGGGTAGAGCGTGGCACGGCTGGGCACGGCCACAAGCACGAGCGGAATGCCGCGTTTCTTCAACTCAGCGGCAAAGGCGGTCACCGCCTCGCTCGCCGGGGCATCGGCGGTGCGATGAGCCAGCATGCGCTCGAGCTCGCGTTGATCGAAAAGCCAGCCTTCGTTGCCAAGATGAGCGCCGTTGCCGCCTTCGTGCAGGGTCCAGGTGAGCAGGCGCTGCATGCCGGTGCGGGTCCACGCAGCCAGCAGGTTCGTTTTACCGGGACTGATCCAGGCGCTGATCTCGAAGAGCATCGGCACGAGCAGCAGCACGAGAAACATCCGCGTGATGAGCGAGGCCTCGGGCGCGGTCAGCGTGCGCTCCGGGATGACTTCGGAGCGCTTGGAGGTGTCGATGGGCTGGACGGTCGGTTTCATCACATCGGCGAGATTTGAGTCCACAGCATGACGATGGCGAGCACGAGCACGCCGAGGCACCACCAGCCCTTCCACGGCCTCCAGATGGTCAAAAACGAGGCGGAGGGCGGGGCGAGAAAAAACACCGCAGCACCCGCGATGAGCGTGAGGATGTGCAGGTCCGTCCACATCCGCATTTCTTGAAACAGCACGGCATACGAACGCACCGGCGGCACAACGAGCGCCTTCAAAAACAAGGCCGTCTGCACCGGTGACCGCGTGACCGCGAGCATCACGCCGATGGCGGCGAGCACGAGCAGCAGCAGCGACTTCCGCTTCACCGTGAGTGCCTTTTCAAACAACGGCGGCGTGGGCACGCCGAGCCAGCCACCCAGCCCGGCGCTGATGTCTCCGGCGCAGGTGAAGAGCAGGCCGAGGCACACGCTGACGGACAGCAGGCCGGCCCAAGCCGCGCCACCGCTCACGTTTTGCGGCCCGTTCTCCAGCACCAGCATGGCGATGCGCCACAGCGGCACGACGAGCAGCACCCACTTCCCCACACCGAGGCACAAACGCATCGAAGCATGCCCTCGCGCCACCGCATCGCCGCCACGTCGCAGCACGACCGCGCCGGCCAGGACGAGCGGCAGCAGCACAAAGAGAGCGTGGTGGAGGTTGGGCGACACGAGGAATGCAGTTGGGCGAAGGCATGCGGTCCGTCAAACAGCGATGCGTGCCGTGAACACGGAATTCGTGCCGGCTTTCTTGGGGCTACACATCACCCGGCTCGATGATTTCCCACAGATTCAGGGAGGCCCACAGATTGGTTTCAAAACAAAGACTCTGAAAAAAAAATCTGCGGGCCTCCCTGAATCTGTGGGAGAAAAACCGAATCCCCCAACGTGACGAAGCTGAATAGAAAAGTGGTCACGGAGCGAAACCATCACTTTCAGGCAGGCAAAACGGGCGTGATGAGGTTTTATCCGCCCACTCATGTCCTCCATCCTCATCATCGGCTGTGGCAGCATCGGCGAGCGGCATTTGCGCTGCTTTCAAAAGACCGGCCGCTGCACCGTGACCGCTTGCGATACGAATCCCGCGCTGCTCACCGCCATGCGAGAGCGCTACGACGCGGCGGGCTTTGCCACGCTCGATGAAGCGCTCGCTGCCTCGACCTACGACGCGGCGGTGATCTGCACGCCGGCGCATCTGCACCTGCCGATGGCAAAGCGGCTGCTGGGGCTTGGCTTGCATGTCTTCATCGAAAAGCCGCTCGCGATTGATGAATCGCTCGTGCCGGAGGTGCGGGCGGCCATCGCCACGGCGGGTCGTTTTGTCGCGGTGGCTTATGTGTATCACCTCATGCCGTGGATTCAGCAGGCGCGGGCCTTTTTGCAGACGGGTGAAATCGGTCGCGTGCTGCAGGCGACCTCGGTTTCCGGCCAGCACTTCCCCACCTTTCGTCCGGCCTATCGCGAGATCTACTACACGCGTCGCGAGACGGGCGGCGGCGTGATCCAGGATGCGCTCACGCACCTCGCGAATGCCGTCGAGTGGCTGGTCGGGCCTTGCACGCGGGTGTATTGCGATGCCGCGCATCAGGCGCTCGAAGGCGTGACGATTGAGGACACCGTGAACGTCACCGCCCGTCATGGCAGCGTGATGGTGAGTTATGCGATGACTCAGTTTCAGGCGGCGAATGAGAACACGCTGCACCTCCACGGCGAGCACGGCAGCGTGAAGATCGAGGGTCATCTCCAGCGCTGGGGCGTGCTGCGGCATGGCGAGAAGGACTGGACGTGGCATGTCACGCCGCCGCTGGAGCGTGACGACCTTTTCATCGCGCAGGCGAATGCCTTCCTCGATGGCATGGAGGGCCTCCCGCATCCGCTCTGCACCTTCGAGGAGGCCGTGCAGACCCTTCGTTTCAACCTCGCCGCCCTCCGCTCCTCCGACACCGGCACCGCCATCGACCTATGAACCACGAATTGAAGCTCGCCATGCTCGGCATGATCGAGGGAAACGGCCATCCGTATTCCTGGAGCGGCATCATCAACGGCTACAACCCCGCCGAGATGGCAAAGTGCCCTTACGCCGGCATTCCCATCTACATGGGCAAGCAGCCGCTCGAGTCCGTGCGCATCCCCGGTGCCCGCGTGACGCACATCTGGTGCGATGATCCCGCCGATACGCCGAAAGTGGCCGCGGCGAGCTTGATCGAGCATGTGGTCGAAAAACCGGAGGACATCATAGGCCATGTCGATGCCGCGGTGATCGCCACGGATGATGGCACGGATCATGTGCGGCGTGCGCGGCCCTTTGTGGAGGCCGGGCTGCCGGTCTTCATCGACAAGCCGATGGCCACGACCATCCCTGAGCTGCGCCAGATGGTTCAGTGGCATCGCGAGGGCCGCGTTTTGCTATCGACCAGCGGCATGCGCTACGCGCCGGAGATGCGGGCGGACTTTTCCCAGCTCGGCGACCTGCGCTGGATCACCAGCTTCACCTGCAAGACCTGGGAACGCTACGGCATCCACGCGCTGGAGGCCGTCGAGCCGCTGCTCGGCCCCGGTTTCCTCACCGTGCAGGCCCACAGCGATGCGGGAGGCGATGTGATGCATCTCACGCATCGCAGCGGCGTCAAAGTCACCATCGGGGCGCTGCATGACGCGTATGGCAGCTTCGGTGCCGTGCATCTTTACGGCACGAAGGGCGATCTCGCCCTGAAGATCACCGATTCATACCTCTCCTTCCGCGGCCAGCTCGTGGCCTTCATCGACATGCACCGCACCGGCGAGCGACCACTGCCCTTCGATGAAACCGTCGAGCTCATGGCCGTCATCATCGCCGGTATCCGCAGCCGCGAGATGGGCGGTGGAGTGATCTCCATTCAGGATGTGCTATCGGAGGTGTGAAGCCAAAAG
>JBKCXA010000537.1:0-8132 GCA_046316935.1 Prosthecobacter sp. | reverse complement strand
GGGTGCTTCGCGTGTGATCGTTTCGGACAAATGCCACCCCCATGCCATCGAGGTCGTGAAGACCCGCATGGAGGCGCTCGGCATCCGCGTCGAGGTTGCTGACGTGCTCGCGTGGAAACACGATGGCACGAAAGGCCTCGCCGCCGTGCTCGCTCAGTATCCGGACACCACCGGCGTGCTGCACGACTATGCCGACCTCGCCCGCGAGACGCACGACGCAGGCGCGTTGTTCGTCGTCAGTGCCGATTTGCTGGCTTTGACCGTGCTGCGCCCGCCGGGCGAGTTCGGCGCCGACATCTGCGTGGGCAACAGCCAGCGCTTCGGCGTGCCGCTCGGCTTCGGCGGACCTCACGCGGCCTTCATGGCCGTCAAAGACGCTCTCAAACGCAAAATGCCCGGCAGGCTCGTGGGAGTCTCCAAAGATGCCTCCGGCCGTCCTGCCTATCGTTTGAGCCTTCAAACCCGTGAGCAGCACATCCGCCGCGAAAAAGCCACGAGCAACATCTGCACCGCGCAGGTCCTCCTCGCCGTCATGGCTTCGATGTATGCGGTTTATCACGGGCCCGAGGGGCTCAAAAAGATCGCCCAGCGTGTTCATGGTGCCGCTGTGTGGCTTGCTGGAGAACTCATGCAAGGCGGCTGTGATGTCGTTAGCGATGATTTCTTCGACACCATCACCGTTCGTGTACGCAGCGCCGATGACGTGCTGAAGAGTGCACTGTTGTTCGGCATCAACCTCCGCAAAATCGACGCCCGCACCGTCAGCGTGGCTCTCGATGAGCGTGTGCGTGAGGAGGACCTGCTCCACCTCCTCACCGCCTTCGGCATCTCCAAGCCAAAGCAGGCTCCAGTGCTCGATGACGACCATGCGCTGAACTGCTCCTCGCTCCATCACCGCACCGGTGACATCCTCACTCATCCGGTTTTCAATTCGTATCACTCCGAGACCGAGATGATGCGCTACCTGCATCGTCTTGAAGCGAAGGACGTGGCGCTCAATCGCAGCATGATCCCGCTCGGCTCCTGCACGATGAAGCTCAACGCCGCCGCGGAGATGATGCCGCTGAGCTGGCCGGAGGTGAACAACCTTCATCCTTATGCTCCCGCCGATCAGACCGAAGGCTACCGCACCATGTTTGCCGAGCTCGAGACCTGGCTCGCCGAGTGCACAGGATTTGACGCCGTCTCGCTCCAGCCGAATGCCGGCTCGCAGGGCGAATATGCCGGCCTGCTCGCCATCAAGCGCTTCCACGAGGCGCATGGCGATCACCAGCGCGATGTGTGCCTCATCCCCACCTCCGCGCACGGCACGAATCCCGCCAGCGCCGTCATGTGCGGCTTCAAGGTCGTTCCCGTCACTTGCGACGATCAGGGCAATATCTCCGTCGAAGACCTGAAGGCCAAAATCGCCGCCAACGAAGGCAAAGTGGCCGCTTTGATGGTCACCTATCCTTCCACGCATGGCGTGTTCGAGGAGTCAATCATCGAGATTTGCCGCCTCACGCACGATGCCGGAGGCCAGGTTTACATGGACGGAGCAAACATGAATGCCCAGGTCGGCCTCACCTCGCCTGGACGCATCGGTGCAGACGTCTGCCATCTCAATCTGCACAAGACCTTCTGCATCCCGCATGGTGGTGGCGGCCCCGGAGTCGGCCCGATCGGTGTCGGAGCGCATCTGCGCCCGCATTTGCCCGGTCATCACACCTGGGCCGATTTTTCCAAAGGTGCCGTCTGCTCCGCACCGTGGGGCAGTGCCAGCATCTGCACCATCTCGTGGATGTATCTCGCCATGATGGGACCTCGCGTCGTCGAGGCCACCAAGCTCGCCATCCTCAACGCCAATTACGTCGCCAAGAAACTGCAATCGAGCTTCCCCACGCTCTACAAAGGCCGCGAAGGCTTCGTGGCTCATGAGTGCATCATCGACCTCCGCCACTTCAAAAAAGTCACCGTCGAGGATGTGGCGAAGCGTTTGATGGACTTCGGCTACCACGCTCCCACCATGAGCTGGCCCGTCGGCGGCACGCTCATGATCGAGCCCACGGAGAGCGAGAGCAAAGCCGAGCTCGACCGCTTCTGCGAAGCCCTTGAATCCATTCACGCCGACATCGCCGCCATCGAAGACGGTCGTCTCGATGCCGCTGACAATGCTCTGAAGCATGCTCCGCATACCGCCGAGACCGTCGTGACCAGTGATTGGACACACGCCTACACCCGCGAGCACGCTGCCTTCCCGCTCGCCTGGGTCAAAGACTCCAAATACTGGCCGCCCGTCTCACGCATCGATAACGTCCACGGCGATCGCCACCTCATCTGCTCCTGCATCAGCGTCGAGGAAGCTGCCAACGCGGCTTGAATGACCTTGCGCTGCATTTGATTCGATGAAGGCAGAGTTCCTTCACTCCGCCGTCTTCTTTTTCTTCTTCCCGGCCTTCTTGGGATCGGCACCACCATTCGGGCTGAGGCGCTTCCACCAGTCGGGACCTTCGGCTTCGATCTTCGCGTTGGTTTCCAACAGGCGTCCTTTGAGCTCGTGGAAGCGCTGGGACTCCTGGTCCTTGAGGTCGGTGGTCTCCTTTGGGTCGTTTTGCAGGTTGTAGAGCTCGAACTCGGTCAGCTCGGCATTGGCGAGGATTTTCCAATCATCCACCCGCATGGCGATTTTGGCGTTGGGGGCCATGTGGAGTCGCCAAAAGAGCGGCTGGGGCCGTTCGAGCTTCTTTGTGCTGCCATCGAGAGCCGCGAGGGCGTTCACACCGTCGAGCGTGCGGTCCTTGGGCACCTCGACGCCGGCGATGCCGAGCATGGTGGGAAATACATCGCTGCCAATGACGGGCACGTCGCTGGTGCTGCCAGACGGAATCTTGCCTGGCCAGCGGGCGAGGCCGGGCACGCGGATGCCGCCTTCGTGGAGATCACGTTTGCGACCGCGAAGGCCACCGCTGGAACCGCGACCGGGGGATTTGATGCCATCGCCCTCGGGGCCGTTGTCAGAGGTGAAGAAGACGAAGGTGCTCTCGGCCAGTTTTTGCTCGTCGAGCGTCTTCATGAGCATGCCAAAGGCGTGATCCATCTGCGTGACGTTCGCGTGGTGCTCCCGCTGGATGTCGTCGGTGAGGTCCGGGTAGAGGGCTTTGAACTTCGGATCGGAGTTGATCGGGTAGTGAGGTTCGTGCGTCCACACGGCGAGGAAGAAAGGCTTGGACGTGTCCCGCTTTTCTTTGAGCCAGGTGATGGCTTCGGTGACGACGAGCGGCGCGGAGTATCCCTGCATCTGGCCGACGGGCTGGCCGTTGCGGGCGAAGTTGTTCGGGTTTTCGTGCGAGGGGCCAGCGTTGTTTTGCGTGGCTAGCCACCAATCGTAGCCGTGGTCGCCCGGTTGCGGCTGGGCAGGGTCATTAAATAGGCCATTCAGATGCCATTTGCCGCTGTGGCAGGTGCTGTAGCCCGCTTTTTTCAGCAGCGACGGCAGCGTGACCTCGCTCGTGCGCAGATGCACCTCCGAGCCCTCGGCGATCCAGGTGTAAACGCCATTCCGATGCGGCGTGCGCCCCGTGAGGAGGGCGGACCGCGACGGACTGCACACCGCGCTGCCGGAGTAGCATTGCGTGAGCCTCACGCCCTGCTTCGCAAAGGCATCGAGATTCGGCGACTGGATGATCGGATGGCCAAAGCACCCCAGATCGCCATACCCAAGGTCATCCGCGAGGAAGAGGATGAGGTTCGGCTGCGCCGAAAAGGACGAATGCAGAAGGCAGAATGACGAAACGAGGGTGGCGAGGAGGCGCATCGGGGGCTTCAACGTTCCCGGGACAGGCGAAAATTCCGTCTTTCCGGCATTCCGGGCACAATTTGCGCTTCTCCCATCCGTTTGGAGACGTAGCTTTTCACAACATGAGACTCCCCACCTTCCTTCTGGCCTGCCTGTTGATGTTTTTCACTGCCGCGCTGCACGCCCAGCAGCGTGTGGACGAGCGTGAGCTTCAAAACTGGGCGGACCGTGGTGATGCCGATGCGCAGTTCGAGCTCGGCGTGCGCCAGATCACCGGCGAGGGCATGGAAAAGAATCCGAAGGCAGGTGCTGCCTGGATCGAAAAGGCCGCGAAGCAAAAGCACCGCCAGGCCATGCACGTCCTGGGCACCCTTTATCAAGACGGTCTCGGGGTGAAGAAGGACCTCGCGAAGGCCCACGAGTGGTATGAAAAAGGCGCCGCGGTGGGCTTCGCCATCTCGCAGCATGCGCTGGGCATTCTTTATGAGACTGGCGAAGGAGTGACGAAGGACGCAGCCAAAGCCGCCGAGTGGTTCAAAAAGGCCGCTGAGCAAGGTCACGCGCAGTCACAGACCGCCTACGCATCGAAACTCGAAACAGGCGGCGGCGTGCCGAAGAGCACCGCCAAGGCCGCGCTGTGGTATTTGAAGGCGGCGCGGCAGGGCTACATCCTCGCCATGAGCCGCATCGCGAATCTCTACTACACCGGCCAGGGCGTGCCGGTCGATTTCCGCCGGGCGAAGGCCTGGTATCAACGCGCCGCCACCTCCGAGGACCCCTGGGCGTCGAATAACCTCGCCTGGTTCCTCGCCACCTGCCCTGATGAAAGTCAGCACAATGGCGAGCTCGCCGTGCAGCTCGCCCGTCGCGCTTTGAAGCTCGTCACCGAGATCGCCCAAGAAGAAGAGCAGCCCTACGAGATGATCGACACCATGGCAGCCGCCCTTGCCCGCAACGGCGAATACAAAGAGGCCGAGCTCTGGCAAAAACGCTCACTGGCGCTTCTTGGCGAGGACAAGGAAGTCGCCGCCGAAGACCGCAAAAAGCTCGAAACCGAGTTCAACACGCGCCTGAAGCTCTACCAAAAGAAGACTCCCTTTGCCGAACCCGAGGCCGCGGGCGAGGAAGGTGCCGAACCCCTCCCGCAGGACACCATTCTCCAGGAGCAGGGCATCCCCGAAACCCCGAAAAAAGCCCCGAAGAAGCCCAATCGCGGCACGGTCGTTTGATTTCGAGGTTCGGAGCCCATCAACCTAGCGGAGAAAAGTGCTCAGTAAGAAGTGCTCAGTGCTCAGATTTGCTCTTGCGCCGCGTTTCCTGCTCCGATCTTGTCATTCACCTCTCCATTTTTGCTTAAACCCCTACTGAGCACTGAGAACTGAGCACTTTGCCACTCTCCGCCCTTTGCTCTACGCGCCCCATGTCCACCCTCACCGTCCGAGCCGCCAGCCTCCCGCCGCCCATTCCCGGCCTCAATCGCGCTTTGCGGAAGCCGAAAAAGAACATTCCGCAAACGAAGATCGAGCGGGATCACATCCTCGCGAAGGTGCGCGAATACGCACAGCAGGTCGGCCTCGTGCCGCCCATCCCGCTCGATGAGCTGGCGCAGCACACGGCGAAGCTCATGGCCATCGAGGGCTTTGACGCGATCTACCGCGATTACATCGGCGTGCTCATGGCGAACGAAAGCTGGCGCGAGCACCTCGCGACCGTTCCTTTCGAAAAACGCCTGCTGCTCATGCCGAAGTGCCTTCGCGTCGAGAGCAAGTGCCCCGCGCCCTTTGATGAATTCGGCCTGCTTTGCAAACAATGCGGCCTGTGCAGCATCCAGGACTTCCAAAACGAGGCCGAGAAGCTTGGTTACGCCGTCCTCGTGGCCGAAGGCAGCGCCATCGTCATGTCGCTCATCCAAACCGGCAAGATCGAAGCCATCGTCGGCATCTCCTGCCTGCCCGTTTTGGAAAGAACCTTCCCGTATGTGGAAGCTGCCGCCATTCCCGCCGTCGCCGTGCCTTTGCTTCAGGATGACTGCATCGACACCGTCGTCGATATCGACTGGGTCTGGGACTACATCCACCTCACCAGCGAGGACAAAACACGCCGCCTCAATCTCAACGAACTGCACGACGAGGTGAAGACCTGGTTCACCCGCGAGTCGCTCGACGCGCGCATGGGTGCGCCGCGTGGCCACACCGAGGAAATTTCACGCGACTGGCTCGCCCGTGCCGGCAAGCGCTGGCGTCCGTTTTTGACCGTCGCTGCTTACCAAGCCCTCCGCGATGATCCCGAGGCACCGATCAGCGATTCCATCAAACGTGCCGCCATCTCCGTCGAGATCTTCCACAAAGCCTCGCTCGTCCATGACGACATCGAGGACGGTGACGCCGAGCGCTACGGCGAAACCACGCTGCACACCGAGCACGGCATCCCCGTCGCCCTAAACATCGGCGATCTGCTTATCGGTGAAGGTTACCGCCTCCTCGCCGATGGCGATTTGCCCGCGCACATCCGCTCCGCCGCATTGCTCGTCGCTGCGGAAGGTCAGCGTGAGCTTTGCATCGGCCAGGGGGCCGAGTTGCTCTGGACGCGTCATCCGGTGGCCCTCACCAGCCAGCAGGTGCTCGAAATCTTCCGCAGCAAGACCGCGCCCGCCTTCGAGGTCGCTTTGAAAGTGGGTGCTGCGCTCGCCGGCCGTCTCGATGAATGCGCCGACGTGCTTCACACCTACAGCGAGAACCTCGGCATCGCCTACCAGATCCGCGATGACATCGATGATCTCGGCGAAGACAGCGCCGCCGCCAACGAATGGAGCATGCGCCCCAGCATCATCCTCTCGCTCCTGCGCGAGAAAGGCAAAGGCACCGCCAAGGATACCATGGAGGCCCTTTGGAACGGCCAGCCCTGCGACAAGCCCAACAACGCGCAAATCCGCGACTGGTCCCACGAAAGCGGTGCCTATGAAAAGGCCACCACCCTGCTCGAAGGCTACAAAGAGGCCGCCATCCGCAGCCTTCAAGAAGTCGAGATCCCCAATCTCAAAGGCCTGCTGCGCCGCGTGATCGGCAAAATCTTCAACGAACTCGAAATCAAAGGCTGGTGCCGCGAATTCGAGCAGAAGAACATCGATCCGTCCATCCGCGCCGAAGCCGCCAAAGCCGCCGAGCACCTCGTCGCGATGCCGCAGAAGGCGTGAGCATTCAGCTGGCCTTCTTTTTCTTCGCCAGCCAACCGAAAAGGCCCGCAAGACCTCCAATGACCGCTCCGATTCCGGCGGAGCGACCGACTTGATACCAGTCGAACATGGCCGTGGAAGGTCCTTCCACCCTTGGGTTGGCGGCCACCACGACATCACGCCAAGCACTGACCGTTTTTTCAGCCCACTGACGGTCCTCTTCCGCTAAAAAGTCCGCCACAGCATACAAGTAAAGGAGCCTGCCGTTCACGGGAACGGCGATCCCAGCGGTGATGATTCTGCTTTCGGAAGCATGATCCCCCACTTTGGCGTTTACCTTCATCGCCATGGTAAAGCCCAGACTGTGGTTGCTGTCTTCGAAAACACCAAGAACCGCCATGTCACTAGCGCTCAGGGCCATGTCCACGCCCAGCGTCTCGCCCGCCTTCTTGCCGGAGGCCTGCATTTGGGGCCCCAGCTTGCTGATCATCTGATCCATCGCTGCATTGAACTCGCGGCGCATCTCCCCGCGCAGTTCTTCAAAAGTCTTTTCTCCAATCTCGCGCCGCTCGATCGACTTCATCACCTGGACGCTAAGTTCCCGCCCCTTTTCAGCATCTGGGGAGTCTTTGACCGGCTCAAATCTGGCCAGGTATCTGTTTGTGCCGCCTAGCATGTCATCGCGCATCTGGTCGATTTTCGGGTCGCGTCCATCCACTCGTTCGTAGCCGGGTAGAGCTGGCAGTTGAATCTCACGTCCCCCCACTTCTACACCCGCCCCCTGCGCTGATGAGGTCAGTGTCAGCAAAAGCCACATGGGGACGGAAAAGAAAAGCGAGGTTTTCATCTGAGAACGCTAAGGTGTCCTGAGCTCAGGCGCAGCAACAAATTTCTCCTCCTGAAGCCCAAAAACTCCCTGCCCAACCTTCCACAATTCCGGCATAGCACCGGGCCTTGTGTTCATGAGGGGCACCGCTATGGGTGGCCGCTCGATTTTGCTCCTCCGACCATGCCCGACGCCGCCCTCCACACCGAACACACCGATCCTATAAACACCCAGATCCTCTCCGTGAGCGAGGATTGCGTGAAGGGATTCCACCAGCACCCCTTTCAATTCATCTCCGAGCAAAGCGGCGTGCCTTTTGATACCGTGGTGGAGCGCATCCGCGCCATGCTGGCCGCCGG
>JBKCXA010000536.1:0-5011 GCA_046316935.1 Prosthecobacter sp. | reverse complement strand
AGCGTGAACAACGTACGGCTTCAATCATCCCAACCCTTCCCGTAGTCGAGAACTGGGTATTGCATCCACATGCGTGCCGCTTCCTCGCGGCCGACGGCTTCCAGGTAGTCACGGGCGCTGCTCCAAGGCCAGTCTTGCCAGCGCGTCACATGGCCGTGCTTCACTGGGTTGTGATGAATGTAGTTCAGCGTGACCCAAAAGTGGGAGTCCCCACGAATAGCCCTGTCTGCGGGTGCGCTCCAGACCTTGCGGCCACGTTGATCGTCCTCACCATTCCACGCATGCGACGTTCGGCCATGTAGCCGGCCAAGTGTGTGGGTTGCTTCTCGCAGGTCAGGAACGTGCAAAAGCAGATGGTAGTGGTTGGGGAGCACGCACCACGCGAAGACTCGACAATGAGCCTCCTCGAGAGTCGCCAAAAGGTCCGTGCTGAACTGTTGCAGCCGCTCATTCGTGCTTCCGATGATCGGCGCATGTTCGTAGCATGCTGCCGTCAGATGAAAAAATGCCGGGCCTTCGACAAAATGAGGTGGGCTGTGCCAGGGACGTTTCAAGCCCTGTCTCCATTGCAACAGAGCAGCCTGATCCTGTTCCGAAAGTTTCCGCCAGCGGTACATGCCTTTGGAACGGGCTGGCTGGCGTACGTTGTTCACGCTTTAGCGTGCGCTCTCCTGACACGCTAAAGCGTGAACAACGTACAAGGTTCAGCCGCGCCACTTCGTATTCTCACTCCATGAAGCGCCTGTTTTTGCCCATCGCCCTCGTTTTCAGCCTCACTGCTTCCGCAGAGGACTGGCCGCAGTTCATGTTTAATGCCGCTCACAGTGGCAATGCGGCTCAAATCGACCTCGATGTCGAGAAACTCGGCCTGCAAGGCGCGGTGGCGATGACGGATGGCATTTACACGTCTCCGGTCGTCGCGAGCGGAAAGGTGTATGTCGTCGATGGATCGGGCTGCGCGGCCTGTTTTGATGCGAAGACGCTCAAAGAGCTTTGGCGCTTCCAAAGCAAGGGCGGGAAGCAAAACGTCAACAACGTCTCCTCGCCTGCCATCGCGGGAAAATGGCTTCATTTCGGCACCACGGCCGGTTTTTACTACGTGCTGGATCGCGACAGCGGTGCCGTGGTGGCGGAGATCGACTGCGGCGAGCCGATTTTCAGCACACCGGTCGTGGCGAAGGATCGCGTGTATGTCGCAACGCTCGGGGCGCAGGTGCTGGCGATGACGTTTGAGGGCAAGCAGCTCTGGAAATGGGATTTCGTGAAGGAAGTCGTCGGCTTCGATGGCA
This sequence comes from Prosthecobacter sp., assembly GCA_046316935.1. Lineage (GTDB taxonomy): Bacteria > Verrucomicrobiota > Verrucomicrobiia > Verrucomicrobiales > Verrucomicrobiaceae > Prosthecobacter. The sequence continues at coordinate 3,722 of JBKCXA010000536.1, read as the reverse complement.
ACCGCTGGAGCGGCGAGTCCTGGGCCGCTTTTTGCGAGAAGCGCATGCTCGCCACGCTCAGACCGGGCACCAAACCGACCTCCAGCGATGGTCGCGTGACGTGGAAGGATCACTTCGTGTGCTCGCGGGACATTTGTTTGATCAAAGGCAACATCGTCGTCATTCCCGCCGGAGGTCGCACGCTCTTCCTCGAAGACACCGGTGCCGCACCAAAGCTCAAAGCCACCGGCGAGATCCCCGAGTGGTCCGGCAAAGAATTCCCCGCCACCTTCGGCCAAAGCGCCGATGACGACGGCAACGTTTATGTCCAATGGCATCGTCGCGACAACGCCGGCCGCGTGGACATCATGCGCCTCGAAGGCGACACGCTGAAAACCGGCGACTTCGTCCCCGGCACCGACACGAACATCCGCATGGATGGCCTGCTGAGCTTTTCGCCGGTGGCGATTCGTGGGAGTGAGGTGTTTCGCGTGAAGCCGGAGACGGGAAGGGGACTCATTCGGCATAATTTGAAGACCAAAGCACTCGACACACTCAGCAGAGAAGGCGCGATCGCGCCGGTAGTTCTTCTTCGTGATTACGCCGTCTTTGGAGACTTGTCCGGCACTCTGCACTTTTGCGGCATTAACGACGACAAGCACATTGCTCTTGGTGGAGGCAGGTTTAAACCGCTTCCTTCAGTCGAACTTTTTGGGGCCAAAGGAACCCCTATTACTGCTCCCGTCGCAGTAGCTGACGGGCGTGTCTTTGCCGCTAGCGAAGATGGTTATCTTTATTGCTTTGGCGTATCAGGTAAACTTGGACATCCTGAGGATGATTCGAAGAAGGCCATTCGCTCCCCGCTCACCGGCAAGCTCGCCGATGCGAAATACGACTGGTACACGAACTACGGCAACTTCGCGGGCCAGAACTCGAACAACCAGGACCTCAAGCCGCCGCTGCGGATGCGCTGGGCGCGGCGCCTTGAAGGCACAGTGAAGCATTTGCCGGTTTGCGGTGGCGGGAGGATGTACACGCACACGGCGGAGGGCCAGATCATCGCGTGCGAGCAGGACACGGGGCGTTTGCTGTGGCGGAAGTGGTTTCCGGAGGTGTATCTGAGCTTTACCTCACCGCTTTACATCGACGGCAAGCTGCTGGTGCCACAGGCGGGCATGAAGAAGTCGTTTGTGCGCTGTCTCGATGCCGCGACAGGGGAAATGCTGTGGGAAGCGCCCTTCACCGGCAGTCCGAGTTGGAGCCGCCAGTTCCCGCCAGTCGTTTCAGGCAAGGTAGCGATCTATGCGAGCGGCAGCGGCGACTACGCGCCGCAGGGCAGCGAGAAGCCCTACACCTTTGGCGGCACGCCGGTGGTGCCTGCGGATGGCAGCGAGGTGATGAGCTTCATCTACTCGAACGACAACCCGTATTACCCGAAGAACCATCATCCGCGCCTCTGGGCCTGGGATTTGGACACGGGCAAGGTCGTGTGGGAGAAGGACTTCTTCGAGTTCGGTCGCGGTGGCAATGACTGCGGCATCTGCGTGCTCGATGGGAAGCTCTACTACAGCGTCTTTTTTGGCTACGATGCCGAAACGAAGCGTCGCCGTGGCCTGCCCGTCGAAAACAACGGCCTTACCTGCTGCATCGATCCGGCGAGCGGCAAGGTGCTGTGGCAGACGAATGAATACTTCGTCACCTCGAAATGCACGCTCAGCGCCCGCGATGGGAAGCTCTACATCGGCGGCTACAACAAAGCGAACGCTGCCACCGAGGACCGCCACGTGTGGTGTCTCGATGCGAACACCGGCAAACTCGTGTGGAAGAGTGACGCCGTGACCTCCGCGCTCAATGTGGTCAGCGTGGGCGAGAAGTTCATGTACTCCAACGCCCTGCGTGGCAAAGGCAATGTCTTCGACAGCGCCACCGGCAAGGTCGTTTACAGCATCCAAACCAACTACGCCTGCTGCCGCTTCACCATGAGTGAGCCGTATGTCCTCGGCGCGAACATGGACATGATTGACCTCTCGCAGGACGGCAAACTCGTCTCCACCGGCCCCGCCATCGACTCGCGCGAGTGCCTCGGTGCTGTCGTCAGCAATGGACGCATCTTTTACACGTCACAGGCCAGCGGCTTCATCGTCTCGCAGACGTATGGGCCGGAGTCAAAGGACCTGCCGCCGGCTTGGGAGGCGCGGTGAATCTTGACCGCACTCACCAGACCCGGTATCCTCTCGCCATGACTGCCACCCAGATCATTCAGGAGATCGACTGCTTGCCGCCGACGGAGGTGGAAAAGATCGTGACGCACGCGAATGAAAGGCTTGAGGAACTCCGACAGCTTTCGCCCGCTGCGTTGGGAGTGCTGCTGGATCAGTTCATTGAAGCCACCGATCTGAATCAAGTGGAGCAATTGAGGCTGGAAATCACCAAGGGCTTCTACGGTCGCTGATCAAATGCCAAAGATACGACGCGCCCGTCTGCCAGATGCTCTGTTTCAGCATCTACTTACTCGTGCGCGAGAAAGGCAGATTTCGCGGAACGACATCCTTGCCTTTGCCGCGTGGCTGGACACCAACCCCGAAGTTCCCGAAGGCGAGTGGTTCAAGCGTTTCCCCGGCCTGATTGCCTGCGGCGAGGGTGAGCTGGTGAAGACTTTTCTCATTCCAGGTCAGGTGCCGCATGGCGAGGAAGTGATCTGAGCCTACAGCTCAGCGTCGTCCTCCAGCTTCTTCACGCGGGCGGAGAGGTTCGGCAGACGGTTGATGCCGGCGAGGCGGCGTTTTTCCTCGCCCACGGGGATGGCGGGGTAGCCCATGTAGGTGGCTCCGCCGGGAAGATCTTTGGTGACGCCGCAGCGGGCGGCGAGTGTGGCCTGCGAGCCGATTTTCACGTGACCGGCGACTCCACACTGCGCCGCGATGACGACGTAGTCGCCGATGTGCGCACTGCCGGCGATGGCGGTGGCGGCGACGATGATGCAGTGCTTTCCGATGACCACGTTGTGACCGATTTGGACGAGGTTGTCGATTTTCGTGCCTTCACCGATCCAGGTGCGGCCAAAACGCGCGCGATCCACCATGGTGCCCGCGCCGATCTCCACATCGTTGTCGATCTGCACGATGCCGGCCTGACGCACTTTGCGGTGGCGGCCTTTGTCGAATTCATAGCCGAAACCATCGCCGCCGATCACCACGCTGCTGTGGATGATGACGCGCTCGCCGATCAGGCAGCCGGTGTGGACGCTCACATTGGCAAAGAGCTTGGAATCCGCGCCGATGCGGGCATTCCGGCCGATGAAGCAGCCCGCGCCGATCTCCGCACCGTCCTCGATCACCGCGCCGTCCTCGATCACGGCGTGGGGGCCGATGCGCACCTTGGCGGCTTCAAATTTCACGCCCTCGCCAATGACGGCACTGGCATGCACGCCCGGTTTGAAGGGCTCCGGCTGCACACCGAATTTCTCCACGATCGCCTCAAACATCCGCGATGGGTCGGCCACGCCGATGCAGGCCACGTTTTCGGGAAAACGCGTCCACGTTTCCGGCACCAGCACGGCGCAGGCCTTGGTGGTGGTGAGCAGCGTGTCGTAGCGCGGGTCGTGGAAGAAGCTCAGGTCGCCTTTCACGGACTCGCGCAGGTTGGCAAAGCCCTCGATGGCCGTGGATTCGCTCCCGGAGAGCAGTTTTCCGCCGACGATTTCGAGGATGTCTTTGACTGTGACGTGCATGAGGGCGCGAGAG
>JBKCXA010000535.1:0-5437 GCA_046316935.1 Prosthecobacter sp. | reverse complement strand
CTCATGCATCGTTTGACGTCTGGCTGTTGGCTGGCGGCGGTTTGGTGACCGCCGCCAGCATGCCAGGACAACTGCAACGTGGTCGCCTCAGCGAAGAAAGATCTCTCATCGCGAGATGAAAGCCCATGCAAAGAGGCTTGGACAGTTCATCAGCGAAGCTGTCGTGGATCACCGCCGCGGATCAGAAACTTTCCCGGGGCGGAGTCTGTCCCCCTTTTCTGGTTAGGTTGTGACAGAATTGAAAGCAAGTCCTCACGGCGTCACGAGCCTCGCTTCCACACGGTAAAAGCGGGCAGTTAGCGAGGTCGGATCGTTCACAGTGATCGGAGAGCCGGTGCCGAGTTGATCAGTGCCGATGGGGGTCCAGCTTGTAAGCGTGTCGCTGGCGAAGACACGATACCAGCGGTTGGGGATCGTGGGGAAGGTCACGTCGAAGCCGCTGGTGGCTTTGATGACGAGGGGTTGGTAGTTGTCGCTTTGCGTGGGGCTGAGGCCGAAGATGAATTCGCTCAGGTTGTCGTAGCGGTCGCCGTCGGCGTTGCCGGTGTTGCCATTCGCGCCCGTGCCGTCGGTGTTGTTGAGGTTGTTGGCGGCTTCCCAGGCATCGGGCAAAGAATCGCCGTCGGTGCTTTCGCTGAGGGTCACGCCGGTTTCGAAGCCGAGGTCGAAGGTGGCGCCGTTGGTCAGAGCGAACTCGACTTGCTGGGTTTGCGCTTGGTTGCGCATGTTGAGGGTATCGAAGGTGATGACGGGATCGTCGTCGATGGCTCCGGGGTTGTAGGTGGTGGCGGTGATGGAGCGGAGGTAGGTGCGGACGGTGGCGTCAGGGGCGAAGTTGGTGAGGGAGACGATGCCGCCGGTGTTACTGACGTTGCCAAGATGCGTCTGGCCCTTGAAGAGCAGGTTTTGCAGATGCGGGCTGAGGCCGTGGCGTTGGTAAAGTGTCGTCACGCCGCCGGTGAGGGCAAAGCTCGCACGCAGCGCATTCGCACGCGGCGCGAGGGTGATGGTTTTGGCGATCTTGCCATCGGCGCTGGTGAAGGTGAATCCGTTCGTCGTGGTGGTGGCCACATACAGATCGTTGTTGTAGGCGATGCTGTTGGGGCCTGCGGCATACCAGTCTTTGAAGCCACTGGTGCGATAGCTGCCCACCGCGCCGCTGATGACATTCACCGCGCCTTCTTCCTCGGTTTCAAAGCCGGAGTAGCTGTGCGGATTGCCGACGACTTGCAGCACGCGGCCGGTGGTCAAATCGCGGACGAAGGCACAGGTCATGCGACCGCCGATGCGCTCGAACATCGCGAAGACGCGATCGTTGAAGAGCAGATGCTCGTTTTCGCCGTCGAGATCGGCGTCCTCGCTCGTGGCGGAGGATGAATTCGACAGCGTGGCGGCACTCGCGGCCCATTGGGACACGCGTTTATAGACCGCAGCCCAGCGGAACTGGCTTTGCGCGGCTTTGGAGAAGCCGGCGAGGTTGTTGTTGGACGTGTCGGGGTAGATGTACTCGCCTGTGCTGTATTTGCTCAAATCAGCGGTCGGCTGGTCGTGGAAGGCGGTGAGCCACATCGCGCCGTGGAAGGCGTTTCGGGCCAAAAAGCCGATGTTTGGCTCCGAAACGGCCAACGTAGTGCCTGCGGTCCACGCATCGTTCACGAGGCCGGAAACACCGATTTGGCCGAAGGCACCCGGAAGCGGCACGCTGGGCCTCACATTGAAGATTTTGCCGTTCAGACCTTCCTCGCGACCGCTTTGGCCGAAGTACCAGTTGTCGTAGTTTTCCTGCGTGGCGTAATGAACAAAATCTTTGCTCACCAGCGGCAGCGAAGGCGTGCCACGCTCGACGAAGGGCCAGGCCTCGGGCGTGCCATCGCGGTTCGAATCGACCTCACCGGCGGCGATGGCCTCGGGCGTGGTGATTTGAATCCACGGACGGCTGGCCATCCACGCGATGTTGATGTCGTAGGCATCGGCGCTGGTCTTCGAGGTGAAATCGGTCCATCCGCTGCCGAGGATGACGATCTGATCCTGCGTGGCGCTGCGGGCTTTGCGGTTCAAAAGCTCGCGCAGGGAGCTGTGCAGGCCGCTGTCGGTATTTTGGAAACGAAACTGCGTGGCCTGATCGCTGATGGCGAAGGTTTTGACGCCACGGATGCGATTGAGCCGATAACCATCATTCCCGAGCGCCGAGGTGCGGCCGAACCATTTTTCGATGTGGCGCGTCTGCTCGACGATGGTGAAGAAGTAGCCCGCGGCCTTGAAGTCTTCATACGTTTGATCTTCAACGACGCTCTCCGGCGGCGGAATGACAAGCGGAGTCGAGTGGTAGATGTCCGCCATCGCGCTGTCGGCATCGGCGATGTTCGTGACGTTGTAGCTGGTGGGGAAATACGGCAGGATGTGACCGCCGTAGGTGGTGCCGGTGAAGCGAACGGTGCCAAGCGCGCCCATTTGATCGAGCCGCGCATTCAACGCGGGACCATCACGCCAAGGCTTGTTCACCGCAGGATCGACCTTCGCCCATTGAATGGCATGCGCCATCATCGGCGTGATGCTCAGCGCCATGGGGGCGGCATAGGCCTGATGCACATCGAGCGGGCGATACCATCCAGCGCCCGCGCCGTTGTTGATGAGCGCCTGAATTTCATTCCCGGCCATGAGCGGACGGTTTTCCTGGATGAAGCTGGCCACTTTCACCCGCCTCCATTTGTCGTTCGTGCCAGCAGGGCCGAACCACGCCCTCAAAACACTGCCCGCACCAGCGATCTCCGTTTGCGCACGCCAGTGGTCGCTGGCGATCCAGTCGTCGAGAATGCTGTCGCGGATGTCGCTGCGACCGGCGAGGTCACCGGGGCCGCGTGTGGGTGTGTTTTGCGTGCCGTCCTTCGTGGTGAAGACCTGGTAGTTCAGCGTGCTGGCATCGCCATTCCATCCGGCATCAAGCAGTGCCTTGCGGCTGATGCTGAACTCCACGGCGTCCATGGCGCTGCTATACCATGATTTTTTGAAACCATCCGCCTCCGCCTGGCTGCGACGCACCACGCCGAAGGGCGTGAGGTCCTGGTTGATGCTCGTGCTGTTGCTGGCGACGTTGGTATCGACATACACCGCGCCGTTGTCCGTGCTGTAGGCGGCCACGCAGACCTCCCACTTCATGTTTGTGCGTGTGTCGATGCTGTCTGGCAGGGCGGATTCGCCGACGGCGGGCGAGTTGAAGTCGATGACGACATAGAGATCGAGATTTCCTTCCTCGGCGAGCGCCCTGAGGTCCTGGAAGTCGGCGCGGAAGTAAAAGAGGCCATCGCCGCCATTCGTCACCGCGCCGCCATCGTGCGCGTAGAAGGCCACGAGGTCGCGGCTGCTGTCAAAGCCGTCCGCATTGCGGAAAATGTCCGTGCCTTGGTTGTTCGTGCCGTCGCCGTTGTATTCATCGAGCATGATGAGGTCGTCGATGGCCCAGTCCGTGAATTCACGCGTGTTTGTCACGCCGCCGACAACCACCGGCGTCTGCGGACCGATCACGATCTGCCCTGGCGGTGGCGGCGTGACGTTGTTTGGCTCCATGGGGTTCGTGCCGTTTGTAAGCTCTTGGAGGTTCGAGAAGCCATCCGTGTCAGGATCGCCCGCAGGGCCATTGGCGGCCAAAGCGGTGCCGTTTCGCAAACTTAGCGTGCCATTGTCGAGCGGATCGAGGCCGTAACGCACCTCCCAGCCATCCGTGAGGCCATCGCCATCCGTGTCAGCCTTCAGCGGATCGGTTTCGGTCCAAATTTCGCCTGCTGCCCATACGCGATTGCCATCCACATCGCCGTCGATGAGGCCGTTGCCGTTTTTGTCCTCGCCGGTGCCATCGCGGGCACCATCGCCGTCGGTGTCGGCGTTGTTCGGGTCGGTCTCGGTCCAGGTTTCGCCGGGATCACGCACCTTGTTCGGCCAGTTGCGTGCCGTGGTCGGCGCATCGCCGGGAGCGAGGCTCGCGCCGTCGCCATCGAGCCAGCCGTTCTTGTTGGCATCTTCAATGCCGTCTTTGATGCCATCGTCATCGCTGTCGGCATCATCGGGCTTCGTCGTAGAGCCGCGCAGCAGCCTCGAGCGGTCACCACCTTCGGCGGCGGTGTTCACGCCGGGCACCTTGTTGAGGTTGTCGAGCGTGTTGAAGAAGGGCGGGTCGATGTCACCTCGGAAATTCGTCACGCCATCGCCATTCGTGTCAGCATTCAAGATGGTGCCAAAGTCATACACACCATCCGAATCGGCATCCGTGAAGGTTTCGCTAGCCTCGCCGACATCGTGCGCGCCGTTGTTGTTCGTGTCCGTCCAGTCAAAGACGCCGTTTCCAGCGCCAGCGATCGGCGAGCCGAAGCCTGTGTCCGAAAATGACTCTCCAATGACGAGCGCGAGACGCCAGCCGACCTCCAGCGCATCCGGCAGGCCATCGCCATCGGTGTCGGGATTGCGCGGCTCCGTTTTGCCAAAGGCATTCGCGATGTGAACTTCGCCGTTGGTCCATTGCTCGGCGTTGGGCTTGTAGCGCGGATCGGTGCTCGGGAAGCCGTTTGGCAAAGGAGTGGCGGTGCCTTCGTCGCTGTCGAGCAATCCATCATCATCGTCGTCCGGGTCCGCCGCGCTCGCGGGGACGACTTGGCGAAAAAAAACGCGAGCATTCCGGGTCTCGTGGTTTTCGTTGCCATTGTCGAAAACGGTCGCGGTGAACTGGAACTCGCCCTGCTGCATCGCTGACCATTCCCACTCCCAGAGCTTGTTGCTGCCGTCGATGGTCGTCGTGGGGCCGCTGAGCGTCATGGGGCCGTTGTTGACGTTCAAAACGACCGAGTCGGCCGCCACCGAAGTGCTGACGCGAATGGTGAATTTCCGCTGATCTGCCGTGGGCGACACCACATCCGGCAAAACGATCTCAAAGGGCTTTCCAGAGTTGTCGAGCTCCGGCGGGTTCACGATGCTGATGCGCGGAATGATGCTCGGCTCAGCCTTCACAAGCCGTGTGGCCAGCAAATCGGGATTGGGCGAAGGACGATCATGCGTGACCTCGATGCGGTGCAGGTAGTCCGGCTGGTCGTTGTAGAGATTCGGCAACGTGAAGGCGAGGGCGTGGTAGTCGCTCGTTTCGTCGTAATTGATCGTGTAGAGGTCGCGGGCGTAGCTGGTGTATTGATTCGTCTCGCTGGAGCCGATGCGAATGGTGAAGCGATCCCGCAACTGCGTGCCCGTGAGGCCATCGGCGAGCGCTTTGGAGAAGTACACCTTCATCACATAGCCCGCGCCGACTAGATCGCCGTCATTCGGCGGCCAGGCGACGAACATGCGGATGTTTGGCCCGGCGCAGTTCACCACGCGGTTCACGGTGGTGTAGTGGCCGTTCACATCGCTGAGGGTGAAGTCCTTGAAACCGGCGCTGCTGAGCTCACGCAGACGCACC
>JBKCXA010000534.1:0-12195 GCA_046316935.1 Prosthecobacter sp. | reverse complement strand
CCGTCACTCCTTATGGTGAGGTGTTGGCGGCGGGATTTGGCGGTGCCGCGCGGCTGATCAAGTATGCCGGTGCCGACGGAGTCGTCATTTGGGAAGCGGCCTATCAAGGCACGAGTCCCAATAGTGGCGACTCCATTCAGAGCCTCAACTTCAAAGGCCTTGCCCTTGGTCCTGGAGGCAGCGCTGCATTCGGAGTGTCCTCTGACGGCGACTGGGCGAGCGTGGTGATCGCGCCCGACGGCGATGCCGACAACGACGGCCTGCCGGACTCCACGGATCCCGATGATGACAACGACACCCTGCCTGACGCATGGGAGCTGGCCAACGGATTCAATCCCCTCAGCGCCACGGATGCCGCGCAAGACGCCGACGGCGACTCACACTCCAACCTGGCCGAATACATCGCAGGCACCGACCCGCGGAACGGCGGCAGCGCCCTAACAGCCACCCTGCCCACCGCACCTATGCCGGGGGGCAACGTGGCCATTTCCTTTCCAGCGGTGGCAGGGCGCAGTTACACGGTGCGCTACAAGACGGACCTTACAGCATCATCATGGACGGTTCTCCAGCATTTCCCGGTTCAGGCCACCTCCGGTCCGCTCACCGCGCAGGACACCCCGCCGCCAGACACCACGCGGCGCTTTTATCAAGTCGTCACACCACAGCAGCCTTAGTCCATCGGGCTGGATTCATCCGGAGAAGCCAACACAGGGGTATTTGTTCACAGTTCTCCCCACTGGATCAGCCCGGTCACGGCATGGTGAGCGCCTCGTCGCGGCACTTTCCCCTCGCTACCCGGCGCTGAGGCTGCTCTACTCATCAGTGAGTTTGCCTCACGATCCATGTTGAGGCCCTCTGCAGGTGGCTTAATCGACATGGGGTTCGGCGAGTTCCGTGATGCAGGGGGGATGCGGTCACGCTGAGCAGACATGATGCGCTCGGAGTTGCGTTTGTGTCCCGCCGCCGTTTCAATGCGCCCGCGATGTCCGAGTCCCGTCCTCCTGAAGACCTGCACGACATCCTGCCCGGCTTTGAAGTGACGGACTTCATCGGCCGTGGCGGGATGGGGGCGGTGTACAAGGCACGACAGCAGTCGCTGAATCGCGTGGTGGCGGTGAAGCTGCTTTCGGTGCATTCAAGTTCGGACAGCAGGCTGGATTTCGCGGCGCGGTTCAAGATCGAGGCGCAGGCGATGGCGCGGCTGGCGCATCCGAACATCGTGGCGGTGCATGACTTCGGCGAAACAGGTGACGGGCATCTGTTTTACGTGATGGAACTGGTCGATGGCGTGGATCTGGCGAAACGCATCGAGAGTGAAGGACGCATCGAGCCGCGCGAGACGGCGCGCATCGGGCTCGCGGCGTGTGACGCGCTGGCTTTCGCGCATGAGCAGGGCGTGGTGCACCGGGACATCAAGCCGTCGAACATTCTGCTGACACCGCGTGGGGCAGTGAAAGTGGCCGATTTCGGCCTGGCGAAGATCGATGACCCGGCGACGGCCTCGCTGACGCTTTCCGGCACCTCGATGGGCAGCCAGGGCTATGCCGCGCCGGAGGTTTTTTCCAAAGCACGGGACGCAGATCATCGCGCGGACATATATTCGCTCGGCGTGGTGCTTTATGAGATGCTCACCGGCGATGTGCCGCGCGGCATGTTCAAGCTGCCGGGCGAAAAGGTGCCCGGGCTCGATCCACGTTGGGATGAGCTGATCTGCAAGGCGCTGGAGGAGGAGCGCGAGGAGCGGTTTCAGAGCGTGGCGGAGCTGCGGGAGGCGCTGCAAGCCGTGGCGGAGCCGCTTCTGGCAAAGAGTGAGCAAAGCATCGAGAAAATGCCTCACGCATCGCCGCGTCGCTTGAATTGGCGAAGGATTGTGGGCCTGGGCGCGGCCGCAGTGCTCGTGGGGGCTGTTTTGCTGGGATGGATGCGACAGGAAGAGGTGGCCCCAGCCACTTCGGCGGTGCGAGGAGATTCGCGGGCGGAATTCCGCGGACACCGTTATCAATTCGTGCCCGGCTCGTTTACCTGGGTGGAGGCAGCGGCCAATGCAGCCAGTCTGGGCGGCCATCTGGCCACGCTGACGAGTGCGGAGGAGAACCAGTGGGTGTGGGACCAGTTTTCCCCGGAGCTACAATGGAGGCCGGGAGCGTCTCTGCGCGAGCGAGGCTGGTGGATCGGCGGGCTGCCGATCGAAGGCAGTTCAAACTGGCAATGGACGACTGGCGAACCGTTTGAATACGCCTGCTGGTCGCTGGAGGTGCCTCCGCCCGCCCGCGTGCCACGTCTGCGCCAGCATCACAATGGCAGCAGCCTCTCGGCGTGGACTCCGGTGCATTATTCCGAGCGCTGCGGCTATCTCGTGGAATGGGATGCGGCCGATGCCGCTCCGAAAATGGATGCGGATGCACGCAAGCTGGCCGCGTGGCTCTTCAGCCTGCCGGATTCGACGGAGCCGAGCCACGCGGACCACCAGGTGCCGGATTTGATGGTCGCGGGCAGCAATCGCAACCTGCGCCGTGTGTCGGAACTGCCCGCGGGGCCGTTTACCATCACACGCATCCGCATCGGGCCTCTGGAGATTAATGACGCGGCGCGGGAGCACCTGCCACTGCTGGGGCGGACCACCACGCTCTGGGACTTGCGCATTTATGCCGCGGCGGATGCGGCGCTGCTAGATCACCTTGATGCGTTGACCCATCTCGGCACGCTGGTGATCAAGGCGTCCGGGACTCAACCGCCGCCCGTGCTCAGTGATGAGCGTCTCGCACACCTCGCGGGCATGAAAAACCTCAGTTCGCTGCGCATTGAGGGCTGGCGCGGCCTGACCGGCAGCGGCTTTGCCCAGATGAAGGACAAGCGCAAGCTGAGCAGCCTGAGTCTGCCAGCCTGCCCCGACCTGACGGATGAGGGTCTCGTCGAGATCGCCAAGTTCAAGAGCCTGGATTCCCTAGGGCTCGCCGGAGCGGTCAAGTTCACCGCAGAAGGCCTGAAACAGCTTCACGGGATGAAAAAGCTGCGCACGCTGGGACTCCCAAACACCGCGGCCGCCGCAGCCGCCATGGCCGAACTGAAGGCCGCGCTGCCCGGATGCTCCATCGAAGTGCTGAAGTGATTTTTTAAGCGGCGGCACCGATCACCGCCATCAGATGCTCCAGCTCCGCTTTGACCTTCTCGGGGCTGCTCACAGTCTGCGCGATCTCGTCCTCGATGAGTTTGCCGTAGCGTTTGCGCATGCGGTGGATTTGCAGCCGCAGCGTGCCTTCAGCGATCTGGAGCCTTTTCGCGGCTTCAGCGTAGGGCGTGGCGTTGTCGCCGAGGGGGAGGAATTCGCGCAGTTGATGGAAGGCGGTGAGGTTGTCAGCCTTCTCAAAATCGTGGCGCAGGTGTTTTTCGGCTGCTTCGAGGATGCGCGCCGCCCACGCACGGTCGAACAAGGTATCCGGATCACGCAGATCCGCTGGTTCGGCGAGATAACGCGCCTCAGCGGCCGCCTCGTCGTCCAGCGAGATGGTGGCACTAGGCGAGCCGCCGCGTTTCGCCGCCGAGGCGTCACGCAGATGATTGCTGATGACGCGTTTCAGCAGGCTGAGCATGAAGGTGCGCAGGTGCCCTTTGTCCTCGCGTGCGGCCTGGATGGTCTCGCTGGCGACCAAGCGCTGAAAAAACGTCTGGGTGAGGTCCTCCGCGTCATGCGCCGTAAAGCCGGCCCGCCGGGCGAAAGCATAGATGGGATACCAATACTGCCGGCAGATCTCCTCCATCGCCCGCGCCGCCTCCGCCTCGCCACCCTTCTGAGCACGCCGGATCAGTGTCCAGCGTGTGGTCGGGAAGGGTAAAAGTGGGGCATTCTCGGCTGACCGGGCCATGGGCGAAGAAAAGTGAAGTTTGCCGGAAACAACCCTGCGCCCGGCGGGAAAGGAAGGCAACCCGCACCTTCATTCCGCCATGAAAACGCCCCTTTTTGCCCTGTTTCGTCATTTTGCCGCCTTCCTACTCACTTGGGCGTTCTTGGCTACACCCCAAGCGCAGGCGGTGCCTGCTCCGGACACGATCTTTAATCTCCAGCAACCGGACGGGGTGGTGTTTGAAGCACGGGCACGCGGTTCGGATGAGTTTTCGTGGTTCGAGACAACGGCGGGCTATCCGATCAATCAAGACCCAGCGACGCAGGAGTGGCGTTACCTTGACCCTTTGTTCAAAGACACCGAGATCGTGCATCTGACGGCGCTGCGGGCAGAGGGACCACCACCGGAGGGCGGGCCGTGGTCGCCCGAGGCCAGCGAGGAGCCGGCGACCGCCGCAGAAGGGCCAGAGTTTCAGGCACCCTTCGTGCCGGTGCCGCAGGCGCGCGGCATGTATCCGCAAAACACGCCGACCACGCCCCCACCGGGCGAGTCTGTAGCGGCGGAGACACCTCCGTCGTCCTTTGGGGAGGGCCGCCTGGCGGTGCTGTGCGCGCGGTTCGCGGACATGGCGGCGCAGCCGGTGAAACCGGTGCTGGACTACTATAACCGGTTGTTTGTGAAGACGCCTGGCCTGGACCAGACCATGCGCGACCTCTACTGGAAGATGTCCTACGGCAACTTTGATGTTACTGGCGGGCCTTCCGGCGTGATGGGCTGGTACACGGTCTCCGGCACGCGGGCATCCTACGGCGCGCATGATCCGAATAATGACAAGAAGAAGGATGTGAACGCGGCGGGCTTTGTGCAGGAGGTGGTGCAGCAGGCGGACGGTGTGCTAAATTTCGGCCCGTATGACACGAACAATGACGGATTTGTGGATTGTGTGGCACTGGTGGCCCAGGGACTGCCGGAGGAAAGCGGCGGCGGCAAGAACGCCTTCTGGTCGCATCAGAGCACGATCACCCCGCTGGCGACCAATGACGTGAATGCGGAAGGGGAGCCGGTGTTTGTCTCCCGCTACTTCATCGTCAGCGAGCTGCTGCTGGCGCAGGACGATGACGATGAAACGCCGCTGGTTAACGAACGGCGCATTGAGACGCAAACCATCGGGGTGTTTGCGCATGAGTATGGTCATGCGCTGGGCCTGCCGGACCTCTATGACCGCACCGGCAAGCCCGCCTCCAACGGCCTGGGAAGCTGGAGCCTGATGGCCGGCGGGAGCTGGAACTCCCGCAAAGATCCCGGTGACTGCCCGGCGTGGATGGATGCGTGGAGCCGCAAAAAACTGGGCTGGGCCAATGTGGTGAATGTGACGCTCAACACCATGGGCATGCGCATTCCCAACGTGCAGGACGACTGGACAGTGTACCGCCTGTGGACGAACGGTAACCTGGGTCCGCAATATTTCCTGATCGAAAACCGCCAGGCGATGGGCTTTGACGCAAACCTGCCCGGCAATGCCAGCGGCCTGCACATTTACCATGTGGACGAGACGATGGACGAGGAACAGAACGACAATGCCTGGTGGTACCGCACAGCGAACTCCAAACTGATCGACAAGGGCCATTACCTCGTAGCGATGGAGCAGGCAGACGGCCTGTACAACCTGGAGCGCACGCTGAAATACGACGAGACGACCAAGGAGGGCACGAATGGCGGCGACCGCGAGGACGTGTGGAAGAAGGGCCAGACCTTTGACACCGACTCCGCCCCCAGCTCCCGCAAGTACAACGCGGACGGCACCAACACGCTTGGCGACCCTAGCTACGTGGCGGTGCGCAACATCGGCGACATAGACTATACCGGCGACCGCTCGATCACGGCGGACCTGATCATCTCAAGCAATGAGTTCGCCACCACCACCATCACCTTGCCCGCCGAACCAGTGGGAGATGTCATCCCGGTATACCAGACGATGACGCAATTCGAGGGCACGGCGTTTGACGATGATGCCTGGGGCACCGGCGTGTGGGAGGTGCAGGTCTATTTGCGCGAGCTGAAGCCGGACGGGCGCTACTGGAAATTCACCACCAACGAATGGCAGAGCACATACAGCGAACTTCAGCAGAAAGGTGTGGCCGCCGGCACCGGCGGGCTGAACTGGGCGCGGCCCATGCACGACCCGGCGCTCTCCGATGGCGTGTACGAGGTCAAAGCGCGCTCGCGTGACGCCGGCGGCCAGTTGGGGCCTTTTGTGACACGGCAGTTCCGCATCCAGCGGGACATGACCGCGCCGGAGGCGACCATTTCCTCCCCCGGTGAGTCGCCGTTGAGCGCCGTGCCGACGATGACGGGCACAGCAACGGATGCCGGGGGCATTCAGGAGAAGCGTTTCGCCTTGTTCTCCCACACGCAGGGCAAATGGCTGAAGTGGTCGCCCGCCCCCGGGGCGCTAGACAGCGGCACATTTTCCGCCGCAGACCACATCATGACGCAGACGGACAGCACCTCGCCCTGGTCGGTCACGCTGCCGCCGCTGCTGCCAAATGGCGATTACCAGTTCTTTGTCGAGGCCGTGGATACGACGAACCAGGCCTCCGGCTGGCGTGACAGGCACTTTACGCTGCAAGTGGCTCCCAAAGTGGCTCTCACCGGGCCGCTGCATGCTAGCTATCGGAACTCCGCACCGGTCATCACCGGCACCGCGCAGCCCGGCGCGGGTGCCACGCTCGTCGCCAACCGCGTCACGCTGGTCATCCAGCGCGGCGAGCAGTGGTGGGACGGGGATTCGTGGGAAAACTCTCTCCGGGAAGTGCATGCGGATGTCAGCGGCGGCACCTGGTCGTATCCCGCCACCTCCTCGGATGCCGTGGCGAATGCTCCCACCGGCGATGGCGGCTTCACGGTCACCGTGACGGCCACGGACAGCCTAGGACGCACCTCTTTGCCAGTACAGCCCGGATTGAGCGGCAATACGATCGCCAGCTTCATTGTCGATACCGTGCCGCCAACGCTGGACATTGAGTCGCCTACCACCACGCCGCCAACGGTCATCACCGGGCCGCCGCTGCCTGATTCCGCCACATTGATCCATGGCAGCGCGCACGACAGCTCCGGACGGCCCGTGGTGAAAGTCACGCTCAAACGCGTCGCGGACGACATGTACTGGTCCGGTTTGAACTGGTTCTCCAATCCAGCGCAGGCGGTGATCCCCGGCCACTTTGGCGGCGAGGACATGGGCTCGCGCACGGACTGGACCTGCTCGCTGCGCCTGCCGCGCCTCGGCATCCGCGAAGGCAGCTTGAAAAACGGCACCTACGAGGTCACCGCCGTGGCCCGCGATGCGGCGGGCAATGAAAGCACGGAAACCACTAGCTTCACCGTGAACTGGAATCCCGTGTGGATGCGCCCGCAAGACACGCTGGCGCAGCTCCAACCGGAACAGACCGCACCGATCGACGGCGGCACGGTGGGCAGCAGCGTGCATCAGACGTATTCGCCGCGTGCTGGTCCCGCAGACGACCAGCGCGGCTTCGTCCCGACCACTTTCGGCCAGGATGGCGCTGGCAACACCTACGTCATCAGCCGAAGCAACGCCCCGCTCGGCTATTTCAACGGTGCCAACTCCGCAGGCGTCTTCCAACGCCTCGGCGCGGGCGGCTGGCGGCGGGAACGGCAGGTGAGCACCTCAGGTGATCCATTCAATCTCACTTATCACGAATCCTGGGGTGCGGGCACTAGCACGGTCATTCCTGCTGAGGAAGGCTACGGACGCTGTGACTTCGTCCACGGCACGGTGGATGCCGCCGGGAACACTTACGCCGTGTACATGCTGCGCCAGACCAACTACATCGTTCTATATACCACGGGAGCGCTGATCGTGAAGTTTGACCCAGCGGGCAATCTCCTCTGGCGTAACATGATCGAAACCAGCTCCGCGGTGCAGCGTATCCTGCCCGCGCCGGATGGCGGAGCGTGGCTAGTGCTCGGGAATGCCTACCTGCAAAGCATCGAGTACGGCTACTCGATGACGGAGGTCATCAAAGTCTCCTCTGGCGGCTCTGAAGGCCCTGTCGCCGTGCACGGCCAGCTCGATGGCGGCGACTACGACCCCGCCGTGTGGGCCACGCATCTTTTCTCCGAGGTGGACCCTTCTGGTAACATCTTCCACGCCGTCACCGAGGACACCATCGGCGGCACCGGTGCCATCCAGGTGCTCTACAAGCACAGCGCCACCGGCGCGCAGCTCGCCAAGCTCGAAGTCGATCCCGGCGAGACGCCGGAACAGTGGCTGACGATGAAAACCGACGCCGCGGGCAATTTGTATGTCGCCAGCATGTTCGACGTGTCTGAAACCGACCGCCGCATCTGCCTCTCCCGCTACAACAGCAGCCTGGAGCTTCAATGGCGCGCCTTTGGCCCGCCACACAGCATGTCCTACAATCCCAACACTGCCTGGTGGCCGCTCATGCAGATCACCGCGCACGGCATCACGCTCAGCTACGGCAGCCCCGGCCAGGGCTACTACTCCGAGTTCCCCTATGAGCACGGTGAGTTTGCCCGCTTCTCCACAAGCGGCGACCTGCTCTGGACACGCGGCATCAAAGGCGGCACCGCCACCGTGCTGCACGGCGATGCCATCCATAGCTTCCAGGTGGACAACGCGGGCAATGTCCTCTTCCTCGCCGCCTTCAACCATCCCGTCAACATCAGTGACTACCACTACGGCAAGCTCACCAGCAGCGGCGATCTGCAATTCATCCGCCCCGCGCCCGGGCTGCTCTTCTACCTCGACGGCAACGACTTCACCCGGCTGTATCAAGGCACCCAGCTCATGGTGCTCAATCAGAACTACAGCAGCGGCACCCCGCCGGATGACCTCTACGAAGTCTCTCTCTTCTCCAATCCCGCCAACCAGCTCGTCCCCGTCACGCTAGACGTCGATCACCCCGCCGATCTGCTCGCCATCGAAGGCGCCGCCGCCCAACTGCGCGTCATCAACCGCGGCAGCGCCGCCACCTACCAGTGGCGGAAGGAGGACAACCTCGGCGTGCCACAAAACATCACTGGTGCCACGCTCGACCGCCTCATCTTTGCCACCACCATCGCCGCGGATGCCGGCGAATACAGCGTCGTCGTCACCAATGCCGTCGATTCCTCCACCAGCCGCACCGCCACCGTCACCGTGCTTCCATCCGTGGCGCTCGATGTCGCCCTCGACACCCCCGGCCGCACCTGGACCACCGGCGGCACCAAGCCGTGGGTTGGCTTCGGCTCCACCTCCCTCGCCCATGACACTGTGGATGCCGCCATGCCCAACAACCTCAGCCAAGGTGAGAACGCTTGGCTCGAAACCACCGTCACCGGTCCCATCACCGTCTCCTTCTGGTGGAAATCCTCCACCCCGAGCTTCAGCGACTTTTTCGACTTCTCTGTCGATGGCGATTCGGTGAATTTCATCAATGGCGAGCAGGACTGGGCTCTTTTCCAGCACAGCGTGGGCGCCGGCAGCCACACGCTGCGCTGGAGCTTCAGCAAAAGCTCGCCCGTCACCGTCGGCACCCATAACACCGTCTTCCTGGATCAGGTCAGCTTCATCAGCACGCCCGAGATCGCCGTCGAACTCGATAGCCCCTTCGAAGACCTCAGCGACAACACCAACCAGGTCGGTTTCATCACGGCGCTGCCCGGCGGCAATAGCGTGCGCTCCTTCACCATCCGCAACAATGGCTCCGCCCAGCTCAGTAACCTGGTTTTGAGCAAAACGGGCACCAACGCGGCCGACTTCACCTACAGCCCGCTCAGCAGTGTCACCGTCGAGCCCGGCGGCACCGCCACCTTCAGCGTCACCTTTGCCCCAGCCAGCCCCGGAGCCAAAACCGCCTCGCTCATGCTCACCAGCAACGACACCGACGAAACGCCGTTCGACATCCATCTGTCCGGCACCGGCGGGATCCCTATCACCACCTGGCGTCAAACCCACTTCGGCACCACCGCGAACACCGGCAATGCCGCCGACGACGCCGATGCTGATGGCGATGGCGTGCTGAACCTGCTTGAATTTGCCACCAACGGCGACCCGGGTGCCTCCACCGGCCAACCCGGAGAGATGGCCCCAGTGGACAACTCCGGCCTCATCTTCTTCACCTACATCCGCAACAAGCAGGCCATGGCCGAAATCACCTTCCAGGTCGAATGGACCGATGACTTTGCCATTCCTTGGAGCAGCATCGACGTCACTGAAAGCATCATGAGCGACAATGGCCTCGTTCAGACTGTCACCGCCATGCTTCCCTCCGGCACCAGCGGGCATCGATTCGTGCGTTTGAGAGTCTCGCGATGAGCATGCGAGGCCGCGAGCCAGTGACGCCAATCCGCTTGGCATTTGTGCCGTTTCTCCAAATCATCCCGCTTCCGCCACCAGGCGGTCGCGGGCTGATTTCAAGGCCTGCAGCGTCCAGATGACCGGATAGAGCCGCTCGTGATACCACAGCCGGGCGAAATAGAGTCCGATAGGAGCGCTCGGAAAGTGGGTGCCGCCTTGAGTGGCATCAAGCAGCCACTCGAGTGAAGGTTGAAGGGTGGAAGGCGAAGCATCGCTCAAAGCCAGGGCGTGCACTGCGACAGCGGTTTCTTCAATGCTCGAAGGGCTGGTGGCATCGCCGCCGAAGGAGCCATCGGGCTGTTGAGCAGTTTGGAGATAGCGGAGGCCGTCTCGGATGAGATCGGCAGCACGCGTGGCGAGTTCCGGCTGACCGCTGAGATGGTTCAACACCTGCGCGGTGCCATAGACGGGGTTCATCTCGTCAGGTGTGTGCTCGTTACCGAACCACAGAGGCAGCCAGGAGCCTTCGGCGGCCTGATTTTTCTTCAAATAGGCCAAAGCGCGACGGGAGGCGGTTTCGATGCGGCTTTGAAGATCGGCAGGCAGTTCGGCTTTCCATGTCCACCACGCCAGGAGGGCATGGGCGGTGATTTCGGGCGTGGAGCGATCAAAGGGCAGGGCACCCCAGCCGCGGCAGAACGTCGGGATGCCGCCATCGCGGTTTTGAAGGTCGAGAAGCCAAGTGACGGCCGCTTGCGCGGAATGACGAAGATCGAATGACGAATGACGAAATTCGGGTGACGCGAGTTGGTGGAGAGCGACGAGGGCACTGGAGGTGTCATCCGCATCCGGGACGCCGCCGGGGAGATCGGTCCAGGCCCAGCCGCCGGGAGCGGCGTTCGTGAAGGGGTGCACCTCGCGGTATTGCTGGCCGAGGAGCCAGTCGGTGGCGGCCCGGGATTCCGTGCCGCCTTCCATGGCCCGCACCGCGAGCGTGGTGCCCCAGGTGGCGAGATTGGTGTCGATGGGCCAGGAGCCATCGGCACGCATGCTGCGGCGGAGGAATTCGGTGGCGAGAGGAAGGCAGGGATGAGCGAGGTCTCCGGCACCGGCGAGAGCCATGGTGACGAAGCTGGTGAGCGGCGTGGCCTCCAAATAACCGCCGCTGGAGGGTTGTAGCGTTTGGAGCATTGGTCGCACGCGTTTCCACGCGAGCGCTCGCAGCCAGCGCAGCGGATTCCACCACGCGGGTGGTGCTTTTTGAAAGCGGATGTGCCCGATGGCGATGAGCGCCGGTAGCGCGTAGCTCACCACTGGCAGGCCGATGGCTCCGAACCACGTCCGTGGTAATGCCGCGAGCTCAAACGGCAGCGCGATGACATGCTGCCAAGGCTTTTCGCCGAGCGTGCCGCAAAGCGAGCAGAGCATCAAAATGGGAACGCTGAAGGTCTTGTCCTTGCCGTAGCGGGCGATGACAGCCTTCGCGATGGCTTCGGGTGCCAGCGAGCCAGTGCGGGCGATGATCCACGCCTCGGCCGTTTTCGAAGACATACCCACAAGATGCAAAGCGCTCCAGCACAGCAGCGTGGTGGAGAGATTGCTTTTGCTGATCGTGGTATCGCCCCCGCCGCCGTCGGTGTTTTGATGGTCACGGAGCCATGCCGCGCCCTTTTCGATGAACTCGGCATGCTTCGCGGCATCGACGAGATTCAGCGCCACGATGGCGGTGGCGGTGGAGAGGGCGCTGGAGCTTAATTCGCCTTCCCAATGGCCTTTATCGTTCCGCAGGCTCAAAAGATGAGCCTGGGTGCGGGCGATGGCGTGGTCGAGATCGGTCAAAAGCATGTGGAAAGGTCCGCAGCATGGCGCGGAGGTCTGGGAGCGCCATTTTCAGTTTTCCGTTCTTCCCTTTCAGGACGGCTCCGGCTATAAAACCGGCTCCACCCGCCATGCTCCACCGCGTCCCCGTCTCCTCCCGCCGTCGTTTTCTCACGCAAAGCGCCGCTGCGCTCGGTTTTCCGATGTTTG
>JBKCXA010000533.1:0-2767 GCA_046316935.1 Prosthecobacter sp. | reverse complement strand
GTGTGTGGCCTGCTGGCAAACAGCGCACACCTTCAACCAAGGTGAGGGGCTCAGGGACACTGCCGGTCTCAAAAAACTGCATGACCGCGGATGGATTCAAGCATCTGGCACAGAGGCCCGCAGACTGGAGGGCACGCAGTTCAGAGGCAAACGCAAGCCTTCCGCCCGAGACACTGTAGTAGAGCGGCTTAATCCCCATCGGATCACGCGCGATCAAGGCTCTGCGCTCAAGCCTGTCCCAGATGCAGAAGGCGAACATGCCCCGCAAACTCTTAACCATCGCGGCCCCGTCACGCTGGTAGAGTTTCAGCAGGACCTCCGTGTCCGAATGTGTTCGAAACACCTGTCCTTCACGCTCCAGCTCTTCACGTAGCGAACGGAAATTGTAGATCTCGCCGTTGAAGACGATGCAGGTGTTTCCATCGGCGGAAACCATCGGCTGATGTCCGCCGGGCGATAGATCGAGGATCGCCAGCCTGGTGTGGACCAAGCCAGCGAGACGATCTGCTGACACCCACAGACCTTCGTCATCAGGGCCGCGATGTTTGAGACTCCGCCGAAGCAATGCCAGCTTTTCCTCCAACTCCGTCGTCGCCGACGCGTCAGCATTGAGAATACCAGCGATGCCACACATGACTTAGATTCCGACTCCAGTTCCGTGCCAGACTTCAGGCGCTATGACTTGCGAATCGTCGTGATGAGAAATGATCCCTGACGGAGGGTGTTGGTGATGAAGCGACTGATGGAGTTCGGCATCAAGCTCATGATCACATCCTTTAACCTGCATGCCGGCAGCGGAAAAATCTCCGACTTCTGCCCTTTGATGCTCTCCATTTCCAGCGTGAACCCTTTGCTCTCGATCAACCCGCGCCATTCGGCAGGGCGATAGAAGCGTGCGATGGCACCGTCCGTGTAGATTTGAACGAGTTCATGGAGGGAACGGGTCTTCAGAAAGCCTCCACAGAGAATCCCGCGAAACAAACCGGTGAAGATTTGGAAGTATAGAAAGCTCCGGTGATACACCATGATCGTGGCCTTGCCGCCCGGTTTCAACACACGGTTGATCTGCTCCAGTATCCGGCCCGTGTTTGCCGAGTGATGAATGACCCCCCAGGTCCACACGAAGTCAAAAGAGGCGTCAGGAAAGTCGAGTTGCTCGGCATCCATCTGACGAATGGTGCCTTTGAGACCAAAGGCCTCAAAGCGCTTCGAGGTACTCTGAACGGCGTAGGCCGTGAGATCGATCCCCGTATAACTCCTGCAATGGGGGGCTATCAACTGGGCATGGCTGCCATTGCCCACGCCGATTTCCAGCACATCCATCTGCGGAAGCTGCGCGAACGGGATGATTTCATCGAATGGGCGCTCCTTCGGCGGCATATAGCGCGATGAGTCAAAAAAGAAGCGCTGGTCGATCTCCTCATAGAATTCACGTGAAAACTCAGCAGCGGGAATGCGACCGCCCCAGTCATATCGCATCGGGTTTTTCTCCCACCACGAGCGGTTATGCTGCTGCCATTCACTGTTTCTTGCCTCATCGGGAAGTTCAGTGGGGGATGTGAAACCGGGGGGGAGTTTTTGGTTGGTATCCATGGTAAAATGATCTTAACCGGGCGCTGTCCTGGCATTCAATACATCGCAGCAGGCCTGATAAACGGCTTCCGCCGAGATTCCAGCCAGACATTGGTGATCACGGTCACATTTCTGCAAAAGACACCCGGCGCATGCTACCTCGTGCCGCAGCACACGGTGGCCGGAGCCATAGGGATGCCAGCGCCCCGGCCAGTCAAGCGCGGAGAAAATCGCGACACAAGGGGTGCCCACGGCGGCCGCCAGATGCATGACACCGGTGTCATTCCCAAGATAAAAACTGGCATGCTCCAGCAACGCGGCAGATTCACGAACCGATAGCTCGCCTGCGGCACAAAGTCCCGTTTGCCACCGGGAAATCAGCATCTGGCCCAATTCCCGATCCTCCGCTCCACCGAAAATCACCGGCTGGAGCCCCTGCTCGTGAATCAATTTGTGGCCCACCTCTGCATAGCGATCCGCTGGCCATTGTTTGGATGTCCACTTTGAACCACTACAAACCGCAAACCAGCGTTGCCCGTTGTTTAGCTGGTCCTGCCGCTGCTTCAACCAGGCAGCGGCAGTCCCGCGCTCTTGCTGCGACAGCCCGAGATCCATTTTCCCGGCTCCTGGAGACACGACCGGCAGTCCGCTCCGCGCCAACCGGTGGAGCAACGCATCAGCCTCATGAGGCACGGGTTGCAACGCACCGTCTGGCTGGCGTGGAGAAGAGCTGACTGGGTAGCCTTCAAAACCCAGGGGCTGGCGAAAGCCTGCCAGGCGGAAGAAGAAAGCGTCCCGCGCTCGTTGCTGGGGAGAGCGAATGGTGGGGAGCAGGTAGGCCAGCAGGTCGTGTTTCTCCCGCCTGAGCGCCAAGGCCATGCGCAACATGGCCAGGACACGGCTGCCCGCCACACTGCCCTTGTATTTGATGTGGCGTTGGATCAATCCATCACCGGGAAGGACCTTCTCCGGCGGCACCGAAGCGCCGGATTTGGGCTCCTCACTCAGAAGAGTAAACACCGCGGATGGAAAATGATCACGCAACAACCAGAGAGCTGGCAGTGCCGCGACGGTGTCACCAATCTGGCCGAAACGGTAGATCAGGAGTTTTTTGACAGGGGTCATCAGAGTCTCGGTGCGCGTCACCCGTCAATGGGACTTCAACGTTTTGCCCGCAGGCTGGAATTGTTTGTCC